>JAMDCS010000039.1 GCA_023488835.1 Candidatus Bathyarchaeota archaeon | reverse complement strand
GAAAACGCCAATAAGGATCTACCCCTCATAGGGACTTTGAATTCCAGAATCCATTTGACTGCGGGAAATGCCAATGGCGACCTACCCCCTCTATCGTTTCTGCAATGATTGGCTATTAGGCTGCGAGAGGTGCGCATTATTGATTTTTGTGTTCTTGTTGCTGTTTAACTTTTCTAGCAAGCATTTTAGAAGTAACAGAAAAAAAGCAAAAAAACCGCCAAAAAACAGAATACTGCATACCCCTCGGCACCAAATATGATGGCAACTTACCGATTTGGTTGTCAGGGTATTGTTTGGTTCCAGTAGTAAACAGCTGTATAGTTCTGGAGTAATGGGGCAATTACTTCTGGCTCGTCGTAGAGGATGTCAAAGCGTGAACCATACTTGGCGGGGAGAATTTTGTTTGTGTCGTTGAAAATTTTTTGGGATAATTCGTCAGCTGGTTTTAAGCCCCAGATAGTGTCGTTTGGGTGGCGGAAGCCAAACCCGTAGTCTTTGGGTACTATGTAGGCGGCTTCGGCTTTGTTTGAGCCAAAGCTGGAGGGGTTATTGTGGAGGGTATTCCAGAATTTTTGCAGCGCCTCAAAGTGTTCATCCTGCAGGATGCCGTATGGGTTGTTGTCTGGGTATGTTGGGTAACTGAAAACTATGGCGTATTTTGCTCCGGCACTATAAGCTAAAGATAAATCCGTGTAAAGTTCGGTTCCACTCTCAAGGTAGGGACCATTGTTATATTTCCAATTAACTATAACGCCCCAATCCTTGCCAAACGCACGAGCCGCACCTCTATCGAGCGCGATAATCCGTTGTCTGCTTTCGTTGCCCACAAACTCCGCGTAGATTGCGGTGTAGTTTGATTTGTAGTCAAACCAGTAGAGTCCATAGTCTGCGGTTGAGAGGTTAACATGGCCAAGTTCTCGGTAAAAGTTTACCATGAAACTTAGGTTTCCGACGTAGTTGTTTGCTATTGCACTGTAGCTTGCGTCGGGGCTGATTATGGTCTTGTTGATTAGCTGAGATGGCGTATTATCTATTTGGTTTCCGCCAGGTTCATCATACTTGTAGATTCCCAGGAAACGGTCACCATACTTGTCGTTTGCTTCGAACATCCACTGTACAATGTTGTAGCTGTACATGTCTCCGCCCGTGAACAAAACGATGAAGTTCAGTTTAGTATTATTATAGATGTAGTCGCATGCCTGGGTCAAAGCGGTCTGGTTGAAGGTTAAGCTGACTGAGCCTATCACGAACAGGTTCGTGTAATCCTTAACTTTGTTTACTAAAGCCTCGATTTGAGCCACTTGGAACTGAGCGGTTTGGTTATGACCGTAAGCGTACTCGACGCCCAAGTAGAATTGCCTGCCTGGGGTTTGATTGCTAAACGCATTCAGCGCTATAAACAGCGATACGACAATCAACGCAACAAGCGCAATGGCTGTTAAGGTGGAGAGTTTACGGTTCAAGTTTGCTCAACCAATTGTTAGAATAATCATGAGCATAGGTATTTAACATTTGAAGGTTACCGCTAAAACTGGAAAAAGAATACGCTGGTTTTGATGGCTCTTTACCTGTGATAGAGACCTATCAATTCACCCTTAGCAAGGATGTGCCCCTGCATGGCTTTCTCAAGATCTTTTTTGGTAGACTTAGCGCCTAAACTTAACTCCGCATCTAACGCGTAAACCTTAAAAAAATACCTATGCGTGCCGGAAGGCGGACAAGGACCCATAAAACCCCGTTGTCTTGCGCTGTTCAACCCTTCAGTTCCCGGAACCGAGTGCTCAGCTATTTTGGTTGTTGAGGGTGGAATGTTCCAGACGACCCAGTGGTCAAATGTTCCGCCTGGCGCATCGGGGTCATCTACAACAAGTGCAAGGCTCTTTGATTCTTTGGGGGTGCCCTCAATTGTTATGGGTGGATTGGTGTCTTCGCCGTCGCAGCTGTATTTTTTTGGGATTGGGCTGTTATGTTGGAATGCTGGGCTTTTGATTGTTAGTTCTTTCATTAAATGCCACTAAAAAAACAATGGTTTGTCTATTAGGTAAAGTTGGTGAATAACCTGTTGCCCCAAACGTGCGTTGTTGAAGGTTAGGGTTTTTCTTCTGTCCATTTCTCCACAATCAACTTGCCATCTTTGGGACTAAAATGGACTTTAACAGGCATTGAACCGTTGCACTTGAGCGGAAACATGCTGTCATCCACTACACGTACGGGCAAGTACAGTAGGTACCTGTCGTCTTTTCGCCTAAAGATTGTTCCCTTTCCCTCATTGCCCATGACCAATCACAAACAAGTTAACGATGTCTCGTTATATGCTTTTAAATCTGACTGTTAGAAACCTCTAAAAAATTAGGAATTTATCAATTAAAACAGTTTAAATTTGAGCTTTCCTTAGAAAGTCAGCTGCAATACCGAGATTTATCCTATAAAAGACTATGCTGAGCCCTAAAGAAATAGCTCCACTGATGGCAACGGCGATGGCAAGGCTAGAAGTGCTGATAACGCCGCCGGTAAAAAGTGATAATCCGACTGAAAATATCAAGGGTGCCAACACGGCTGCTCCAGCGACGGCGCAGACAGCTAAACCTATCAATGACCATTCTTGACGCACCATTCTTGCTCTGCGGCTCTGTGAGAAGTCGGGACCTTTAAAGCCTACTGTAAGTGCAACCATGCCTACAGCCAAAAGGACAAAGAAACCTTCAAGGAAAGCTGCGATTGCCTCTTGCAAGGTTGGATGGTAAAATACTACGCCTACACTTCCGCTTATGAGCAGTGTAATTGTTGAAAAGAGCATCAAAAAGAATGTCTTGCTTTTAACTAGGTTCTTTGGCGAAATCGGAGATGCGTAAATTCTCCAAACTGACTGTCCTTCTTCACCAATCAAAACTTCGCCCAATAATATAGCCATAAAAGTTGCGGGCAACAGGAAAATTATCCCTGAAAAAATGAAGCTGCCCTGACTCGAGGCAGCACTACCACTTATACCTAGCGATTGCGTTAGCGGAAGAATAATCAAAATTATCGGCGCGATAAAAACGCTCACCATTTCGCGGCGTCTAGTAAAAGCCCTGAGATCCTTTCTAATTACTGCTGCTTCGGCGGTGGAGAAACCAAGCTTGCCCAAAAGTCCTGTTTTGGGTGCGTAAACGCCGCTTTTTTGAAGTGTGATTGCTGGAGGCTCGTAAAGCCCGAATCGCTGGTTCAACACTACCGCCAGATAGTAAAGTGCGGCAATGAATAATGCTGATGAGGCTGTGAACAGTAAGCCCTGTAAGTACAATCCGCCAAAAATGTTACCTATCGTTAGCGCAAGCCAAATAAAGGGCACAAACCAAGCGACGCTTTGAACCTGCTGCAGAGTTGTGAAAAATGTTAGGGCGCCGGTTCCGTAAAGTACGTAGGAATAAATGGTGTAAAAAACTACGAAGATAAATAGGGTGCCGATTAATCTTACCCATATTGCTGCTCTGCCGCTTGACTTGTAAACTGCGCCGATGAAGCGCATCTGTAGCAACCTTAGGATTTCTGTCGAGGTACTTGCCATAAAAGCAGTTGCAAGCAGTGCCAAAGAAGTCAAGATTGCCTGCAGAATTAAACCTGTGAATGCTCCAAAAACAATGATTCCTGCCCCGATGCCTAAAACAAGTGCAATAGGTAAGCCTAGGAGGTTGGATAAGATGGAAGCCATCGTTTGTTCTTGCCATGTTATGGGTAGCCAATACATGACTTGACCTGCTGCCTTGATGCCTGCAACCTGGATTTGCTGAAGAAGGGTGAATACAAAGCTGAAAACTAAGACGATTGTTGGTAGGGTGACAAAAACGCTCAATGAACCACTTTTCAGTGATGGTAAGTTGGGAATAGCTGAACTTGAATAAATTGAAGCCACAGCAAAGTTAGCAATAAAACCGGCCAGAACACCGATGATTAGAGATACCCAATAGGGCCAGTAAGCAAGGAAAGCGTTCTCCCTGTACCTTGTGGTCTTTACTCCCCTAATTAATCGGCCAGATTTGCGTTCAACCCGCAGCAGGAAGAGAACATTCTTCCAATTCATCGCAGGAGTTCCTCAACGACAGCTCTTAAATCCCCAGTGCCAGTTAACTTAAGGAAGATATCTTCCAAGCCGGAGTTTGGCAAACTTGCCCTGCCTCTGAGTTCATTCATGGTGCCTAACGCTAAAATGTTGCCTTGATACATGATGGCAATTCGGTCACATAATGCCTCAGCAATCTCCAGAACATGCGTGGACAATATGGTTGTGACGCCCTGCATTTTTAGTTCATGCAGCAAATCCTTGACTATCTTTGCGCTTCTCGGGTCTAAGGCGTTGATGGGTTCGTCGAGAATCAACAGTTTAGGTTTATGTAGGAACGCTGAGATTAAACTAATTTTCTTCTTCATGCCATCCGAGTAGCTGTTAATCATGTCGCCTTCTCGTCCTTCAAGCTGAAGAGCTTTAAGGTACTCGGTTATGCGTTGCTGTTTCTCGGCTGGTGGTACACCGTAAATGTCAGCTATGAAGTCGAGGTATTCAATTCCTGTTAAAAACTCGTAAATGTTGGGTGATTCGGGAACGTAACCAACTTGCTGCTTAACTGCGACGGGGTCTTTTTGTACGTCTATTCCTAAAACGTTGATTGCGCCAACGGTGGGTTGAACCAAACCAAGTAGCATCTTGAGGGTGGTGGATTTCCCAGAACCGTTAGGTCCCAGTAGCGCGAAGATTTCGCCCTTGTTTATGGTTAAGTTCATGTTGTTTACGGCTACTATTTCGTTGTAGCGTTTGGTTACGCCTTGAAGTTCAACTGCGTATAGACTGCTCATGCTCATCGGTGCCCGACTGCAAATAGAAAAAGCTTCAATATTTAAGGATACTGCGCATTTTCAAAAGTCTTTCAATTGTTGATTACTTAAACAAAAGTTTCTTAATTAAAAAGAAGAAAAGAGGAAAAATTTGTTTTTAAGTTTATTTGAAGTTGAGTTCGAAGCTTATTGGTACGGCTTCGCCCCATGACTGCCGAATCGGACATATCTTCTGTGCCATT
>JAMDCS010000122.1:4390-5120 GCA_023488835.1 Candidatus Bathyarchaeota archaeon | reverse complement strand
AGGGCATACAAATACATCGCCGAAGAATGGTCTAATCCGGAGAAAAGCTTCGTCGAAGACCTTATGCGCCAACGCCTAGTACTCTGGCGTAAACAACCCTCAACCGTGCGCATCGAAAACCCAACCAGACTCGACAAAGCAAGAGGTCTCGGTTACAAAGCTAAACAAGGCTTCGTAATGGCAAGAACCAAAGTCCGCAGAGGAGGACTCAGAAAACTTCGGCCAAGATCAGGCAGACGCCCAAAACGTATGGGTGTTAACAAATTTAAACCCGCAAAAAGCCTTCGCTTAATCGCTGAGGAAAGAACCGCAAAGCACTTCCCGAACCTAGAAGTCCTAAACAGCTACTGGGTTGGCGAAGATGGCAGACACAAGTGGTTTGAAGTCATCATGGTAGATCCAAACGCACCAACCATCGTCACAGACAAAGACGTAAGCTGGATTGCACAACCACAACACACAAGCCGTGTCTTCCGCAGCATGACCAGCGCAGGCAAAAACGTCAGAGGCTTACACCACCGTGGTGCAGGCGCAGAAAAAGCACGCCCAAGCCACAGAAAAGGCGCCAAGAAACATCACGGCGTAAAACGTCAACGCAAAGGAGACGGACCTTACTAAATGCACCACATTAAACCAACCATCACCTCTCAAAAAGGCAAACAGAAAACTGGCAAAGGCTTCAGCCCCAACGAACTCAAATCAGCTGGCGTAAGCAGACAGCAAGCATTGC
>JAMDCS010000122.1:0-4380 GCA_023488835.1 Candidatus Bathyarchaeota archaeon | reverse complement strand
ACCGAGACCTCTTGCTTTGTCGAGTCTGGTTGGGTTTTCGATGCGCACGGTTGAGGGTTGTTTACGCCAGAGTACTAGGCGTTGGCGCATAAGGTCTTCGACGAAGCTTTTCTCCGGATTAGACCAACCATCACCTCTCAAAAAGGCAAACAGAAAACTGGCAAAGGCTTCAGCCCCAACGAACTCAAATCAGCTGGCGTAAGCAGACAGCAAGCATTGCAAGCTGGCTTACCAGTGGATTTACGCCGTAAAAGCGAGCACGAAGAAAACGTTGCCGCTATCAAGGCGCACACCAAGAAAGCAAAAGCCTAACCACAATCAATAGCACCTTTTTTGGGTGCCCAAAATTTTTCTTTTATTTATTTTAACACCCTTTAGTGTCAAATAGGTTAAGGAAAAACAAAACTTCTAAATTGCGGCAGACCGAAATAGAGACATACAAGGGAAAGCCATGCCACAAAAAACCGAAAAACCTGTCGGATACATAGACATACGAGTCTTTGCACACGCAACCGAAAACCAAACCAAAGTGGAAACTGCAACCAAAAACCTGTTCCCGCCCGAACTAACTGAAACCCTTGTTTTCGAAAAAAACGCACTCTCAGGACACCATTCCAACCCAATCATCATGTTAACCGCCAAACTGGCAGATCGCCAACTGCTCCCAGCAGCACTCGAGAAACTCGGCGCAAACCTAAGCTCATTAGATAAGGAGCAGCTAAACGAGGAAATAAAGCTGCATCTGGAGAGGGGAAACTTGTATTTGCGGTTTGATAAGCAAGCCGCATTTCTTGGTCAACCCAAATTTACGCAGAAAGACCCTATTCATGTGAAAATTCATTTTAAGGATAAAACCAGCGACGAAGTCGTGGAATTGGCTAAGCAGTTTGGGTTGCTGCCATGAAAAGATGCTTTTGCGACCTGCATTTAAGAGTTAACCCCAAAGATAATCAGGCAACTCAAAAAATAATTGAAAAAGCCGCCAAATTCGGCTACCAAAACGTCAGTATCGCATTTAGTAATCAAATCGAAGACGAACAAATCAGCAGCCTCAAAACTGCTTGTACACAGGTCGGGTTAGATTTTGTGGTTCGAGCAGATTTTAAGCCACGTAATCAAGAAGACCTTATGCGGTTTCTACGCAAATTCCGCCGCAAAATAGAAGTTATCTGTATAATTTGCGATGATAAAGAGATTGCACGCAGCGCCGCTAAAGACCATCGAGTTGACCTCATTAATTTCCCAAGTCTAGATTACTATAAACGCTTTTTTGATCGGGCAGAAGCTGAATTGGCAAAATGTAGCCAAACAGCGCTGGAAGTGGATGTTAAGTCGTTGCTCATTTTGGAAGGGCCACCAAGAGTTAGGCTTTTATCGAGTTTGCGTCGGGAAGTTGCGTTGGCAAGAGAGTTTCATATTCCCGTTGTGCTTTCAAGCGGTGTAGGTGAGGAACATTTGATGCGGATGCCACGTGACCTTGCAAGTATAGCGCATCTGTTTGGGTTGAGTGAAACTGAAGCACTTGATGCTGTCTCTACTAATCCGCAAGCGATAATTAAGGCTAATAGGGAGAAGTTGGGTCCAAGGTTTGTTGCGCCCGGAATTAGTGTTGTTAAGGAGGGGAAAGTTGTTTGAAGCGTGTTAAGCGTCGGTATTTGGCGTTGCAGTTAGAATCGGTGGGGTTGCCTAGTGAGCGGGAGTTTATGGATGCCGTTTGGAATTCGGTTACGAGTCTTTATGGTGAAGTGGGAGCGAGTTTGACTGGGTTGTCGTTGATTAATTTTGATGCTGAAAGAAAGGTTTACGTGGTTAAGTGTTTGCTTGTGTCTTTGCCTCAGGTTCGCTCGTCTTTGGCTTGTGTGACGTCGGTTGCAGGTGTGGCTGCTTCTGTTCATGTTTTAGCTGTTTCTGGCACCTTGAAAGCATTATTTTCTAACCTTCACCAAGATTATATGTAAAGTTTTTCTTTATTTTATGTAAAGAACAGTTGAAATTAAGTAACGTATTTCCTTGGACAAACTTACAAAATATATACAGAAACATTTATCAATTCCAGATAAGCGTTAATTAGCATTACAAAATAACAAATGTAAACTAAAAAACATACCGAGAAGAGAAAAAAATGGACATAAAAGACTTCTTCTTTAAAATGCAACCCCTCAAAACCGAAGTAATAATCGACGATACAACACTTCGGGACGGAATCCAAATGCCCGGCTTAGCAGCTGGACCAAGTGATGCTGCTAAAATCGCCCATTTACTCTGCGACATAGGCGTTGAACGCATCGAGGTATTCCATTATCAGGAACCTGACAAACATGCCGCTAAACTCATCCTAGACCAAAAACTACCTTTGCGTGTAGCAGGCTGGTGCAGAGCGGTCAAAGAAGACATAGACAGCGCTGTAAAATGCGGTTTCCAAGAAGTAGGCATTTCACATCCAGTATCATACATCCACTTCAACGCTAAATGGCCAGAAAAAACCTACGACCAAATCTTAGCCAACGTGGTAGAGGTAACCGAGTACGCAGCTAAAACCTGCGGATTGCGCACATTCGTTCATGGCGAGGATAGCACACGCGCAGACTGGGCGTTTGAGAAAAAATTCATTAACGCGATTGCTGATGCAGGCGCAGAATGCTACCGTATCTGTGACACAGTCGGCATCGGTTTACCAGACGTAAATGCACCTATGCCAAACGGTATCCCCGCAAAAGTCAGAGCGATCAAAAAAGAAACCAAGATCCCCACAATTGAAATCCATGCTCACGACGATTTCGGCAACGCCATCGGAAATACTATGGCTGCGCTCCAAGCCGCAGATGGATTATACGATAAAGTCTATGCGAGCACTACCTTCCTTGGCATCGGTGAACGTGCAGGCAATGCAGAAACCGAGAAAATCCTACTCAATCTCTATTTGCAGCGTGGTGTAAAGAAATTCGAGGGTAAAACAAGCAAGCTCAAAGACACAGCAAATTACATCGGCAAAGCCACAGGATATGTGGTTCCGCCAAACAAAGCCATCGTTGGCGACTATGGGTTTGCACACGAATCAGGCATTCATACTCATGGTGTACTAAACGATCCTTGGACGTATGAGCCTTATCCACCAGAACTCGTAGGGAATGAACGTAGATTAACCATCGGCAAACAATCAGGCAAAGGCATCATAAAACACAAAATCATGGAACTCACTGGCACGGAACCAGATGACGAAAAAGTTGCAGCAGCAGTAGAAATGATCAAGGGCATCTATGCAACTGGACGAAGAGCCTCACTCAAAGAAGACGAATTCAAAAAACTTCTTCGCAGCCTAAAAGTTCTGCCTGAAACCAACGGTTGCCACTAAAGGGAAAACTTTCCCTTACTCTTTTGAGTTTCTTATTTTTTTTTAAAAAAAATTGGGTTTGTTGTTGTTTTATGTAGATTAGTTGATACCTTGCTAGTTACGCGCGATTTTTTTCTATACCCCCCTTATTTATAGGCTCAACACTTGCTGAGAAGTGATAAAGAGGAATGTGTGGTTGTTGGTTTTTGGTTGGCTGGTCTGTGTGGTTGCAGAGTAAATTTGTAAGTGGTTATGTGGTTGTGCTGGGAGAATGAGCAGTTCGGGTTATGGTGAGAGTTTGTTGCTCTGCTAAGATCTCCCCTCCCCTATGTAACAGTAGATCAAAAAATCAATCTTAGTAGTTGGTGTGTACCCCTCTTATTTCAACAACAACCAACAGACTTAGCAGAAACGCCTGTTTTGTTGCCTGCGTTTGCCTCAGGCTGCAGTTGGTTGCATCTCAATTCTGCAAGCAGAGCCGTGACTTTGATCTAATGGTAAAAGGATAAAAGTGCATATCGTCTCTGATTTTAAACTTCAGCATTTTTGAATAGGTTTGTAAATTTGTGAAGGATAGCAAGCGGTGCCTATTTGGGAGGGGTTGGATTTCGGGAGTATCTACACCGACAAACGTTAATGTGTGTCTGGAGTGGGCAAACAGGACACCGAGTAATAAACAAACAAATTAACCAATAAAACTTTCATTTGATAAGATATTTGCTGATAAATAGCAATATTTTGAATATGAATTTCAAATTCATATTGTGTTTTCATAAGGGTATTATATATTTTCTGTCTTAATTGGAACCCAATACCCCCACATAAGGAATGTAATATGGCACTATCAATGGAAAACGTGATGAAAGTCTACAACACTAAAAACGACGGGTACAAACTCGTCAAAAAAGACCAACAGATCACCAAACAACTTATAACAATAGAGGAAACCCTCGCACGATTCGGACTCCTCAAAAACGAAATCCGAGTATACCTCTACCTTGCCCGTGCAGGCGAAAAGAAAGCCGGAGAAATCGCGGAAGCCATCTCAC
>JAMDCS010000152.1:2451-5134 GCA_023488835.1 Candidatus Bathyarchaeota archaeon | reverse complement strand
CACGGTGTGAAAATCGATTTCATTCACAGCAAATATCTCATTAAGCTCAAGAAGGTATGCAGTGTTATTTTGTCCTAAAAATAGAAATCCTGTTGAATTAATTTTGTAGTCGTGATTTGCGCTCAAAAATACTCCTGGGTCTGGACCAGTTCCTAGTTTGATATTTGCCTCAATATGTCCAGGCTTAGTTAAATGAAAGGCAAAAATCACAGTTTCTATACAATCACAAAGGTATCGAAATATTTCATACTCCTCTGAAGGATTAATTTCTCGGTCTTTTTCTAGGGTTGCTTCTAAGACGTACAAATTCAACTGGTTTTTCAGTTGCTCTGTTGGATCGGAAAAAAGATTCATTACGCTTTTATCGTTCTGTGACCACCAGCGTAGCACTACGTTTGGTCCTATTTCTATGCCCCTTTCAAGATCTCCAATAGCTTGGAGGGCTGTATCTGTAATTTTATTTGTTCCACCCCGAAAAATGCCGATAGTGAATCCAGCAGGGTGTTTATGGGTAAGAGACATTTTACTTAGAAGCCCAATCATTTTGAAGTTATTTCTATTTTTTTCAATCATAGTAAAGAAATCGCCGAGGGTAAGTCACATTTGGCATAGACTTGTATTGGCTTTATTAATAAATTTGATTGGTGGGGCCAACGAGATTTGAACTCGTGTCTATAGCGCCCGAGGCTACAAGCCTGGACCAAGCTAGCCGATGGCCCCACGAGAAGTCGTTTTTTCGGCTAGTGCGTTTTATGTATTTGGTTGGGTTGGCTTTAACTTTAGCGGTGTGGTGGGTGGGTGTGTTGCTTATCTGCATACCACCACATCCCCATTACACATGCAAACAGAAGCAGAAAAACAACCAGAACACAAAAAGGCACTCGCAAACCTAAGCAATACGTGGCAAAATTAAAAAAAGCCTCAATCCATAAAGCAAAAAACAATTCTCCCCTAATCTGAACTACGTGCACAAGCCGCCACAACCAAATAACAACCCAAACCAAACGCAAACACAAAAACAGAACCCAAACCACAACCTGCCCCTTGTAGTTGTTAATACGGGGCCTCTTGGCAACAACAATATAAAAAAACAGCGTAAGTGCACCAAATTTTTAAGTCCAAACCAAACATATGTTACTGGTTAACTTTTATGTCCAACAACGAAGGATACACCCCAATTATAGCGGAATCCGAACTCCCTGAAGGCACAATGAAGCTTATCCGCGTGGAAGGCAGACCGGTATTATTCATCAAACACAACGCCAAACTCTACATCCTCGACGACCGCTGCCCACATATGGGCTGCAAACTCTCAGGCGGCAAAATAGACGGTGACTTTGTGGTTTGTCCCTGTCATGACTGGCGATTTAACCTAGAAACAGGCGAATACGAAAACAACCCCGAATACATACTGACAACCTATCCGTTTAAGGTAAAAGATGGTAAAATCTGGGTTAAACTAGACGAAGACTTCTAAAAAACTCTATTTTTGGCACGTTACAGCTTGGCTCTTAAACCTGTAAGCCTTACAGAACTCCCAGAAAGCCTCAGACTGCTTAAGCATCGCCTTCTTCGGCCGCGCCATGTAAAGTTTGCGGCTACTCTTAACTTCCGCAATAGGTACGACTACTACGAGTCCTGCCGCTTGAGCTTTCGCAGCAGCAATCGAGGAAACCACACTAATACCCCTGCCTTCAGAGACCGCTGTTATGGTTGACTCTGTGCTTCCCACTTCCAATGCTGCTTTGATATCTTCAAAATGGATCTTATTGGCTTCCAGCAATCTCGCTATCTCTAGGCGCGTGCCAGATGTTTCCTCACGGATAATGGCGGGGTATTGCATGGCATCCTTGAGTTTAACCGATTTACACTTAGCCAACTCATGGTTACAGGGGGCAATCAAGACAAGCTGGTCTTCCCCTATTGGTAGGTAATCAAACTTTTCCTCAAACCCCAACGTCGTTCCAACAGCAGCAAATTCAGCATCATTTGACTGTAAACTGTTGAGGCTGTTTAAGCTATCTTGAGCTTTTATTTTAAACTTAACTTCAGGATATTTCTTCTGGAATTCTGCAATTAAACCGGGAATCATATGTTCCTCGGGAATGGTGCTTGCTGTGATACGGATGGTTCCTGAAAGCGTACGTTTGGCACTAGAAATTTTTGCTTTAGCATCAGTTGCTTGCTGGAGAATTTTTTCAGCCGCTTCCTTAAGCATGGCGCCTGCATCAGTAACTTCAACGCCGTTTGCTGCACGCTTAAAGAGTTCAGCATCAAAAAATTCCTCCAAAGCCGCGACATGGTGGCTGACGGTGCCCTGGCTGGTCTTTAACTCTTTGGCTGCGATTGAAAAACTGTGTGTGCGTGCGACTGTGAGGAATGTGTTTAGGTAATCGAATCGGATGGTTTCCATACGCTTATGCCTCGGCAACTATTCTTTAGATTTAAGTAACCATTTATATATTATTCCATAAATGAATACCCGTAAACTCTTTATATTCGAAATTCTAATGAACAATATCAATTATTTAAGGATAGAGCAACCATGACCACCTTCACCATAATCATATTCGAAGCCCCCTACGCCAAAGAACACGCCCGCATTAAAAAACGTTATTTTAACTATTAAAAATATTAATAATAACTCCATGGTGAAAAAGCAAAAAACTAGAAAAAGAGCAGG
>JAMDCS010000152.1:0-2441 GCA_023488835.1 Candidatus Bathyarchaeota archaeon | reverse complement strand
AAGTCAAAATCTGGCTCTTTGAAAACGGCGTCTACCTTGCCAAACAAGGCCAAAAACCCGCCCAAGGCCTAACCAACTATAGCCAAATGCTCCAAGACATGATCAAAGGAGGCGTCGAAGTCAAAGCCTGCGTAGTCTGCGCAGAAGCACGAGGCATAACACAAGCCGAACTCATCGACGGCGTCAAACTCGCCACAGTCCACGACCTAGTTGAGTGGACTGCAAACAGCGACAAAGTCCTAACCTTCTAGGGAACAACCTTGAGTGCCGAAAAATTGGATGTTAGGGGCAAAATGTGCCCACTCCCCGTAGCTTTCACAAAACGAAAGCTCGACTCCATGACCTCAGGACAACTTTTGGAAGTTGTGGGCGAAGGGGAATTAGAGTTTGACAATATACAGCGCTGGGTCAAGAATAATGGGCATGAAGTGGTTGAAGCCTCCAAAGTTGGGGGCGGGTTTAAAATGCTAATAAAAAAGCGTTGATCCTGCTCTTTTTCTAGTTTTTTGCTTTTTCACCATGGAGTTATTATTAATATTTTTAATAGTTAAAATAACGTTTTTTAATGCGGGCGTGTTCTTTCCCAACAACAAGTGAACCCTATGTCCGAAAAATACGTTGAAATGTGGAAAAACCTCGGAATGAACATAGAAAAACACAACATCCTACTAAATACATTAGGTGGACTCTATACAGACATCTACCTATCACAAAAAAACCGCCCCAAAAAAATGGATTACTTCGACTACGTCGTATCAGAAATCCATGGCGGACGCATCAAAGAACTCAACGACCAACGCGCCCAAGGCAAAAAAGTCATCGGGGCCTACTGCATCTACGCCCCAGAAGAACTCGCATACGCCGCAGACGCATCAATGGTTGGATTATGTGGAGGCGCCGATTTCTCTGTTCCCGATGCAGAAGCAATATTGCCCCGAAACCTCTGCCCACTCATCAAATCATTCTACGGTTTCAGCCTCAACGGAACCTGTCCATACTTCCAAACAAGCGACTTCTGCGGTGATTTTGTTGCCTGTGACGGCAAAAAGAAAGTCTACGAACTACTCTCCGAATTAATTCCAACTTATGTTTTAGAAATTCCCCATAAACCTGACACTGCAAAAGGAAAAGAATTCTGGTACAAAGAACTAGAAACCTTCAAAACGAAAATCGAAGAAGTCACAGGCAACAAAATCACCGCAGAATCACTTAAAAAATCCATAGAACTCATCAACAACAAACGTAAAGCCCTTAAACGCCTAAACGACCTCCGTACCCATTCACCTTCCCCAATCAGCGGCTTAGACGCATTACTAATTAACCAAATAAGCTTCAATGACGACCCCGTTCGCTTCACTGCAAAAGTCAATAACCTCTGTGACGAACTTGACCAACGCGTCAAAGACGGCGTAGGCGTAGCACCTAAAGATGCACCTCGACTGTTGATTTCAGGTTGCCCCATGGCTATTCCTAATTGGAAACTGCACAAAATCGCTCAAGCAATAGGCGCTACAGTTGTTACTGAGGAAAGCTGCGTTGGCACACGCTACTTCACCAACCTTGTAGAACCCCAAGGCGACACTGTAAATGACTTGTTAGGGGCTATAGTTGAGCGGTACAGTCAGATACCTTGTGCGTGCTTTACGCCTAACGACCGCCGTATAGAAAGCATAACCCAGTTGGCTAAACAGTTCAAGGCTGACGGAGTAATCTACTATACACTTCAGAACTGCCATGACTACAACGTGGAAGGCGTCAAAGTGGACCGCGCCATGAAAGCACAAGGCCTACCAATGCTAAAAATCGAAACCGACTACACCATGGGTGACGCAGCACAAATACAGACACGCATCGAAGCATTTCTAGAAATTATCGCAGGCAAAAAACCCGCATAAACACATTTTTCCTTCTTTATTTTTCAACATTTTTATTCATTTAACAACTAAATCTATTTGGGAGATAAAACCGTATGAGTTACCGCTTAACCAAAGTTGTACCCGTACACGGATGCAGCTGCAAACTGCCCCAGTACCAACTCGGTGAATTACTCGACCAAGCAGGCATGACTGAAGAGTTTGGGCCGGAAGTGCTGGCGGGTCCATGGGAAAACAGTAGCGTCGTTAAAATCGCAGACGGCATCGCAATCCTAAACACATTAGACTTCTTTACACCCATGGTTGACGAACCCGAAACACAGGGCCGAATCGCCGGGAGCAACGTCACAAGCGACATCTACACTTTGGGCGTAACCAAAATCGCAAGCGTCCTAACCATTATGGCCTTCCCAGAAAACATGCCCTCAGACATCGCGGTGGGTATGCTCAAGGGCTTCGGCGACTTCTGTCGCGAAATGGATGCACCCGTGGTCGGTGGACACACTATCCGCAATCCATGGCCAATTATCGGCGGAGCAGCAACAGGTGTCGGAGACCCCGAAAAAA
>JAMDCS010000019.1:2038-5137 GCA_023488835.1 Candidatus Bathyarchaeota archaeon | reverse complement strand
TCTAATACTAGAAAAACGTTGGTGAGATGGATTACTTTTACAGGGCCGATTGTCGAGGGCATCCATTGTGGGATAAGTATCCATATTTGTTTGTTGAATGCAAGAACAGGAAGGAAGTTGTTAGTGCCCAAAATATGAATAATTTCAAGGAATTACTTGACCAAAAAGTTGTGTTCCACAATTGCTTCGGTATTTATATAACAACTAAATCATTCAGTAAGCCAGCTAACACTTCAGCACAGAAAGGAATCGACAAGGGATTAGTTATAATCAGAATAGACAAGTCTAACATGACAGCTTTAATTGAGAAGGGTTTTAGGAGATATACCGAAGATGCCTTCGACGAGTTCCTTGCGAAGGCTTAGACTATCAATCTTTTAAGGTGTTTTCGACACAAAGAAATTACGGATTGTGTTCAAAGAGAACAGCGTCCATAATCTCGCTGTCACCTTTAACAACACCTTTTCCAACCTTAACTAATTCAGCCTCAAGACCTTTTATTTTCTGAACTTTGCCCACCTCATCAGCCCTCGCTTTAATCATGCGAAGTGTTACCATTTTGTGTCCTTTGAAGAATCTGTTTAGTGCATCCTCGCAGTATTGTGTGTCTTCAAGTTCCTCTCCACCAACAAGCAAACCTATGGCATATTTCTTCTTCAATCTGCGAACATTATCTTTTCTCAGTAAAGCATTAGTTCTGTCAATGAACAGCTTTGTTAGTCCGTTCACATTTTTGAAGTAGTTAGGTGTAGCAACAACAATAACCTGTGCTTCAAGCAGTTTAGGATAAATCTTCTGCATACCATCTTTAATGGCGCATTCGCCAGTCGTAACACAGGCATCACAACCAGTGCATTGCTTAAGGTTTTGTCTTTTTTCAAAATCTCTCAGATAGACTTTATCCACTTCTGCTTCCTCTAACATAGCGGCTTCAAGCAGAGTGTTAAGCATCCAGTCGCTGTTTCCTTGTCTCATGCTACCATATATACCAACGATTTTCATAGCATGTTGTTAGGGAGTTTTACGCTTATAAAATTAATCAGCCGAGCTACAAGACATAGGACCATTTTAGTTCACATGCCTAAAAGGTAGCAGCGAGGAAAAATCACATGTTGAGTATTTTTACTGCTTTCTGTGCAGCCCGCTTGTAGCTTTTCTTTGTTATCATGCCTTTCTGGATTCCGTTGAGCAGTTGCAGAATCATGCCCTGCTTGACGTGCTCCACCATTTGTTGTTCGCTGATGCCTGGTAGGCGCATGCAGTTGCCGATTTTAACGTTGTAGCTGGCGATGTCGAACTTTTTGGCTATGTTATAGAGTTTTGAGCCGATGATGGGGTTGGTTATGGACCATGAAATGTATTCGATTAGGTTATCTCTAAGGCAGGTCTTTGCAAACTCTAAGGTATTGTTAACTTCTTCAGGTGTTTCGTATTCGAGTTTGCCCTTTGTCTCCCAAGCATTATAGAGCATCAAGAACCCGTAAACTTTGATATGATGCTTCTTTAGCAATTCAAGGGTACGAATGTTGTCAGCTTGCGTCGCGTTCTTGCCGATTCCCTTCAAGACTCTGTCGTTAGCGGATTCAAGGCCAATATGAACAAGCCACACATGAATGTCATGGAGTCTTTGCGCTAATTCATCGTTAAGTTTGTCTGATCGCAGATTACATTGAAACGTCATACCTTTGAGGTTCAGCTTCTCAATTTCGTTGCAGACTTCAAGACACCATTTAATATCAACGTTAAAGGTATCGGAGCGTAGGTAGATTTCTCGGATTCCTCTGCCATAGAGATAGTTGATTTCTTCGGCGATGTTTTTAGGTGAACGCTGTCTTACCCAGGGCTTTTCGAGTTTCCAGACTGGGTTGGAGCAATATGTGCAGTAGTTGGGGCAGCCGCGGATTGGGAGCAGATATGCCATGCATTTCTTTTTGCTTACGGCTATGTCGTAGTTTTCGAAGTCTATTATGTCCCATGCTGGGAAGAAATCGATGTTTTTCAGGAGGGTTCGTAAACCATTGTTTTTTTGTTTGTTAACAGTGCCCAAGACATCTATGATGGATTCTTTAGCTTGGACTTTTCTGATTAATTCGGTAGTGGTTTCTTCGCCTTCACCCATGATACAGACTTCGATTGGGGTATTTTTGAGGACGTCTTTGGGGTCAATGGTTGGGTGAGCACCGCCTGCAACCATAAGCATATTCAGACCCAATTCTTTCACTTTGGCTATCGTTTCAAAGGACAAGTCTCTTCGGGGCGTCGTGAAGGATATGGCATAAACGTCAGGTTTGATTTCCTCTACCTTTTTCAGGTGTTCTTGCATAGAGAGGAAGGGTTCCAAATAGTGGAACTCCACTTGGGGCAACCGTTCTCTAGCATAGCTGATGATGTAGAGAATTCCCAGGTTCGGTGACTCGGTCACAGCTTCGCCTTTAGATTCACGACCAAAAGGTGGGTCAGCAAAAACAACCTTAAGCTTCTTTTCATTAGACGCCATTTTTTGTTCTTTCACCGAAACTGCCATCCACTACTCACTTTCCATGCAGGCGTATATATTTTGCTACTTTAGGCAGCTTATCTGCTGTCACAGGTAAACTTCATAAACCGCAACAGGGAAATGTAACGCACACTAACCTGAGGCATAATTGAGTTGGCAACCTTCCTTGTAGTTCACCCATACCTTGACATTTACGGCGGCGGCGAACGCGTCTGCCACAACGTAATCAAAACCTTGGCTGCGCATGGGCAAAAAGTGGAGTTATTGACTTTTGATTTTGACGCGGGCAGGTACCGCGATATTGTGGGCGAAGATTTACCCAAAGACGTCGTTATCCATTCGTTGGGCAAGCGGATAGAGGTTGAGCCGCCCTTCACGATTTACAAGAGGCACCGCAACTTCGTTAAACTACTAAAAAAATACCGCGACCGTTTAGAATATGATTACTTGTTCTCCACCCAGTCCTCCTCTCCGTTTGAACCCGTCTTTCTCAACAAAGCCAAAAAAAACATCGCATACGTTCACTTCCCAGAAATACACTATGACTACGCCAGAGGAACGCTTAAGAGGAAAATTTACTTGTGGCTATTCAAACATTGGGA
>JAMDCS010000019.1:0-2028 GCA_023488835.1 Candidatus Bathyarchaeota archaeon | reverse complement strand
TTTTCTTGGAACTTGTTAAACCAGGCTTTTTCTGCAACAGCAACTACACCAAAGAAGCGATTGAACGCTACTGGAAAAGCCACGGCGTAAAAGACCCCCTAGTCGTTTATCCCCCAGTTAACCTTGACAAATTCTGGTCTGACAAGCCGTTAGCGGAGCGCCGAAAAAGGATAACTTATGTGGCTCGATTTATTCCCGCAAAAAGGCACGAAATAATGAAAAAATTAGCCGCTGACCTACCCGCCTACGAATTTGTAAGCGTGGGTGGGTTAATCGATGCAGAAAAAGCCTGGTTTAACAAGTTCCAAGAAAACCTGCCGCCCAACTATACTCTTAAGACTAACCTGCCGGGACCCGAACTGCTTGATGTTTTACATGATTCCAGAATCTACGTTCATTTAATGGAAGGCGAACACTTCGGCATCGCCCCCATTGAGGGTTTAGCCAGCGGATGCGTCACCATAGTTCACAACAGCGGAGGCATGAAAGAGTTCATCCCAGACGAGTTCAGATGGGAAACCTACGATGACTTGAAACAAAAGATTGTCCAGTGCATCGAAAAAGAGGAAGCGAGTGCAGATTGGGAGATCAAACGCCAACAATTGTGGAGAAAGATTTCAGTTTTAACTCCAGAAACCTTCCAACATAAAATTTGGTCTCAAATCGAACTTTTGGTTCCGTAAAGATTTTTTTACCATAGCTTTAAATCAAGCTAGGCGTTTAAAAATTAAATAATGGCTTTCCAAGCGATGAGTGTTAAACTATAGAAGGAGATTAACATTCAACTCAGAAAACCAAAACTTTCACGATGAGAGAAATGACAATTACTTCCAAAAAAGTTCATTCCGTTCTTGGTTTAAGGTTTGTTTCTCTACAGGCATCTCTTGAATCTGAAGGTAAAAAAGGCTTTTTCAAGCTAAAGGGTTGGCGGTTTAGCAAAAAAGCAAAAGGATTGATCGTTTTTGCAATTATAGCCATTATGTTGGTTTCTGTTTTTGCATTCTTGCCAAAAGGAAACCAAACCACGCCTAACCCGCCGCAAAGCAGTGACACTCCGGTAGCTTCGCCAAGCAGCACCCCAAGTAACACTACCCGCGCCGCCCCTGACTCATTTTCGCATATGAGAAATTTTTTTGGTGGCGTAGGCAATAACTTAGCCCAAGCTTTGACCCCTCCAAAGGTCCCCGGCACAATAGAGACCGCTCAAGGCATGAACAACTCTGTCTGGGTGGACGTGGCAAAAAACGCTTGGCAATATTTCCAGCCTGGTGTCGCAGTGGATTCCACAACTGGGCTTCCTGGATCAGGTTATGGTGTTCCCTATTTTACTGATTGGGATTTAGGTGTTTACATTCAAGCAGTTATAGACGCTAAAACACTGAATTTGACAGAAACAGATGGTGACTGGGGGTTTACTGCAAGAATGGATAAGGTTTTAACGTTCTTGGAAACACGTGAACTAAACAATGCCAGTTACCCATATTGGTTCTACCAGTCTGATGGAAAAAACTATCATGCAATGTCAGATTCTGCCACTAACCCCGTTGATGCCGTTGATACGGGCAGATTATTTGTTGCACTAAACAACCTTAGATTATTCGATACTACCTTGGCTCAGCGTGTAAACAAAATAGTTCTTAACGGTAGGTCGAACTATGCCGTTTTAGTGCCTCCTATCAAAGCAGAAAGCCAAAACTCAACCAGCATTTACGCTTACTATATTGCAAGCGGGTTTGCAAGCTTTTGGCCAAATGAACTCTCCAACGTCACCAGCACAATATTGTATAATATACGTATGAGGGGCAATACTACAACTCCTGAAAACGCAACGTTGCCTATAGCTGACATTTTAGGGGATCCGCTGATCTGCTCAGTTTTTGAAACCAGCAGTAATTCTCAGTTGACGGCTATTGCGCGGCAGGTTTACTTGGCTCACGAAGCGTACTATACCGCCACGGGTCAATATCGCGCTTTCAGCGAGGGGGGTTCTCTTTCAACCCACTGGGCTGGACAACGGCTACGTTTACG
>JAMDCS010000098.1 GCA_023488835.1 Candidatus Bathyarchaeota archaeon | reverse complement strand
ATAATAATTTCTGTCATTTTGGTTTATGTTTTCTCCGTAATGTTCTAAGGTTTTGGGATCCAACTGGAGAACTACGTTATCGTCAACCTTAACGAACACTTTCTTAATTGGAACAGGTTTCACAGATTCTTCTGTGTTTTCTTTATTTTTCAAGTAAAGTTCATAAGCAAGCATCCTAATTTTTCAACCAGCTTTCAGTTTACTTATATTTTCTATAAGTATTTAACATTTTCAGAGTTAACAATAATTGCTTTTTGCAGTGGTTTCATAAAATTAAAATGTGGCCTCAAAAGAAAATACAATGGTTGCTTACTTAATATGAATTCATAAATCATTTAAGTTTAATCAATGGGAACTTAATATTCAGGTTCAAACCTTGAATTTGGGTTTATTCATTGAAAATCTGAAGAACTTGGAATTATTAGCTCAATGTCCAAAATGTGATAATGAATTCAACCTTTCTGATTCTATGCTCTTTGACGGCACAAAGAATTTTCCCAAAGAGGCCATATTCGCCAAGCTTAAGCTTATGCGTGAACTTGCCGAACGCACAAAGGATCTGGAGAAAAGAAAGTTATCTGCAGACGTGACTTCTGAAAAGAAGGCGATCGAAATTGGGTTTGGCAAAATCATAGAACGATTCATTCCCGCTTACAAGGACCTCGATCTACAGTTTGCAGAATGCAGACCCCTGTTCGACCCAATAGACATCATAGTGTTCAACGGTTTGCTAAACAGAGAAGTTGATCACATAACTTTTCTTGAAATTAAATCGGGAAATTCAGACCTGAATAAGCATCAGCGGCTTATCCGCGACGCCATCGCAGATAACAAGGTTGACGTGAGGATTCTCTAATGAAGAAGCTGTTAGATGCTTTTCAGTCGTTTAGGCGGATTCTTTGCGTTTGTCCCTGCTGCGGAGAAATCGTGCGGATGAGCGATTTGCACCTGAAATACTCAGGCAAATCACCTAAAACTTGGCTAGACAAATACGAATTAAAGCTTCTTACGTTGCAGGATAAAGAGCAAGTATTTCAAGCTAAGGAAGCAGAAATGCGTGAGACAGCAATCGAGCGTGGCAGAAACAAGGTTCAGCTTATGGTCAAAAACTGCTTGTGCCCAGAATTCAAGGAGTTAGAGTACGACCCCTATGACATAAAAGCGATTATGGACCCTGTGGATTTTGTGGTCTTCGATGGTCTAAATCAAGAAAAGCAAGTGAAAAATGTAACTTTTCTTGCTAAACCCACAACTCCACAGATGCACGCAGTTATTGGTTCTATTAAAACAGCGGTATCAAAGGGTAGCTATGACTGGAAAGTAGCCAGAATAACTACAACTGGAAAAGTAGAATTTGAACCTAACAACCACAAATGAAAGACGAAGGAAAAAAACACTAATTCTGTTGCTGTACCGGTTATATGGTTAGTTCGCCGTTTAGTCCAAGTAACTGTTCATACCCGTTTAGCTTTATTTTGATTGGCGGTTCGCTCTGTCGCCTAAGATAATATCTTATGCCGTTATCTTGAAAGCTGCCTATAATCCCATCCTGTTGAAGTAAGTCTTGAGCAATTGCAGCTTCTATTCTTTGTCGAAGTCTTTGGTTATCATTATCAAGTGGAGCTAAGAAAACTCGAAATTGCGTTAGAAATGCATATGCAAGAATTGATAGCTGCTGGTAGTTGTTTAAGTATTCAATCATTATTTTGGGGCTTTTTCTGTCGGTTTTCCACATCCCACCCCAGACCAGCTTCTTCTTGCCCATAGCAAACTCTTCAGGGTTATAGATTCGATAAAAGCCATTCAAATAACACTTGATGTGTTCCATAGTGCGGTAAACAAATGATTTACCTGTTTCACCCACATAATATGACAAGTATTTGTTTTGAAAGGGAATGGCCCAAACATAAACGCCTTTTAATTCGCCAAGTGGAGATAGCAGAAGATTTTCTTCTTGACCGTTAATTATGTGAAATGGCCCATGAAATTTAAGTTCCAAGTTTTGGCTCATATGCAAATATTACGGGCTGTTAAAAATAATACTTTCTTATTTTTCCGCAGTTAACAGCAAGTAGCGAGTATACGTGTATTTCTTGGTTGGCTACTTTTTGCTCAAAATCCGACAACAGAAAAGCTTACCTGCTCTTTTCTCTTTCAGGCAAGCTATCTATGACTTTCTTTAAGAAAGCTTTCAGTCTTTCAATAAATTTGTAGAAGTCTTTCTCGTCGATTTCTTTTAGCAGTAGTCCCTTCTCTTCTCCCCAGTTGAACGGCGTCGACAAGAGTGTTCGCTTTTTCGCCTCTAGGTTTTGGCGGTATCTTTCATAGAGATTGAGCGTAAACTGAGTTTTCTCTAATACACATGCAAAGATGTCATCTAATGGGATTCCGAATTGCTTTTCAATTAGGTAAACATCGAGGTAGTCTCTTGCTTTTGTGCCTTGACGGGTAAGTATTGCTCGAATTTTCTCCGCTAAAATCTCATGGCAATCGTAAACATCAAACGCTATTTTCTTAGTGTAAACTTCGTATTCAGGGTACAGCAGAATGAGCTCTTCAGGGTTTTCTGCTATGAGACTTTTCAATTCAGCGCCTTTAAAGGGATAACATATCTTTTCTACAAAGTTCATTTGAACCTTGAGAAAACTCCTGCGTCCTAACACTTCGGATAGGTACCAAATCTTAAAGGTACACGTCTTATCTCCGCCGGTCAGCTCAACATAATTCCTATCGTCCTTTTGACATCGAAAGTCTAACTCGTGCTCTTTAGCGATTTCTTCGAAGAGTTCTCCAATACTATCGATGACCGGTGAGAGGTACCTTCTAACCTCTTTCTGAGATTTACTCTCAAAAACGCCTTGGTCTTTCCATGTGAAATCGATGTCTTCCGAGAACCTAAAGTAATCGAGGTAGCATTTAGCTAGGCAGGTGCCGCCTTTGAAAGCAAAATTGTCGTGGAAGAACTTGTTTTTGGATAGGTCAAAGAGTACTTGGTGAAGGATGAGGTCTTTTTCTATCAGGTCTGCTCTTTTGACTTTTTGTGTTCTGGCTACTTCGTTTACAAAGTCTCTTCTCATCTGATCACCATGTCAGCGATTTCCTGAACCGTTTTTGGATAGTTGGCAGCATACTTTTTGATTTTTTCTTTTGATGTATCCTTAGCCCATTCTGAAACGTCAAGGACTATTTTCTCTTTCGGGATGCCGTTATATCGCCAGGTGTATATGAAGTCCAGTATTGTTTTTTCTGGGTCGGAATATCTGAGGTTGTTTTCGATTATGCCAAAGTCTAGGAGTTTTGGAGTTAGCTTTAGGAATCTGAACTTGTATCCAGCTACATTGATGGGCTTTGTTCTTAACAGTTTATCGTTTACCACATAATCGACCGCAAAGCTCTCATGCGTTATATTGTTGAATTTTAGCGCCGTGTATAATCCGAAGTACCAGGTCTTAACGCCTTTAAGTTCTAGACCCTTGGCCACAAGCTCTAAGTGATTATATCTGGATTTGTTAAACTTGGCTTCTTCTGGAGATTTGATATAGAATATGCCTTTGAAAATTCGGATTAAGTAGCCACGAGAAACCAGATGCCTTATCGTTATCTCGTAACTTAGACTCATAATTTTGCAATAGCGCTTTAGCTCCTCGGATGTGATGAATTCTTTTTTGTCTATTGCAAGCTTCTTTAGCAGGAGGCTGGATTTTGTCATTTATATCACAATGTCACAATTTTGTGATGTTATGGTATAAACGATAAAATCACATATAAGCTTAACGAAGAAACACAGAATAAAAAAAGCAAAAAGACCGTAAAAAACAGGTTCTTTTCCGAGTTCTGAACAGGTTTTTCAGGGCTTTCCATAGCAAAATGCTCACTTTACGATTTCTTGTCCATCTACGCATGGCAAATTTAACAGCAGGCAATCAGGACCAACTAACCGCAAAAAAGAGAGTTGTAGAAAGCATGGACTTTTCCCATGCCCTCGGCTACGTGATTAAAGTGCTTTTGAACAACTTTTAACTTCCAAAAACGCCCTAAGCAACGTAAGCACTACCTCCGCTACCGATGTCCTGTGAGCCCTTCGGCTTACTCTGCTTGTCAGGGCCAACATCAAAAAGATTAGAGATAATACCCGTTACCTTCTGAAGCGCTTCGCTATTCTTGATTTCGGTTTTCTCGAGCTTCTCAAGCTTATCTAACGCGTTGTCCATGGTATCGGAGAAACTGGCGATAACTTCAACCGAGTCCGGATGCGTTCGATCCCCAACCTTAATCACGATGCCATGGCTCTGCTCAAAATCCCTAATCACCATGTAGGGCAACCGCTCCCCAGCACTGTAAGGAAAATGCCCACTCTTCGGGCGAATACGCTCCAAAATCGGATTAAGGACCTTAAAGTCAGTCACCAACCCAGAGTTAACAAAAGCATCACAGAACAGCTGCTTTGCCTTCCCCAGATTACCCGGACGCCGAACATTCAGCCCAATTAAACCAGTTTCAAACCAAACCGCCCGCCCGGACTTGCCCTTCCAAATCCAAAAACGATTCTTCGCCTTAGAAGGCACCCAGCCAAAACCCAGCCCTTTCTTTTCCCAATCTGCCTGAATCACACGCCGAAGTGCTATACTTAGCTCTAAATCGAGCCTACCCTTTGCCTTGAAGCAGTGAAAATTTGAACACTTTAAACCTCGTTCATTTTTGTAGTAATACTTCCATTCCCATTTGGTTTTGGAGACGTAGTTGTGGTAGTGTTTGTAGTCTATTTCTAGTAGTTTACAGATTTGTTTGGGCGTCAGCAATGGATTAGATTGGCCTTCGCCATCTAGGAGGTCAAAGATTTGTTTGCTCAGATTATTACTATTACCACTCTTACAGTAAGAGTTCAAAGTGCCTGCAGTGTCGGTCGGTTGTTTAGCCAAAAAAAGACCTCTACTGAGGCTCCTTTTGTTTTTCTTTACCTTCAGTTCGGCTATTGCAGTTCTGGAAAACTTTGGGATCAACCCACTCAGTGCCAAACAGAGACCGGCAAGCTGAAGGATGTATGGCGCAGGCTGACTGTTGCCCTTGGCCAGAAAAAGTGCGATTACGCGGATTAAGCCGATTAAGTCCAATCTGTTCTAAGACAGTCTCAACCTTTTCACTGCTCAACCCAAGAGCCTCCCAAAAAAAT
>JAMDCS010000117.1:21804-23678 GCA_023488835.1 Candidatus Bathyarchaeota archaeon | reverse complement strand
CTGCCACTGTTATTGCACTGGCTGGTTCCGCAAAAACTCCCTCAAGCTTTGCAATCTGAAGCTCGGCAACCAAAATGTCCTGATCCGACACCGTTAAGGCTGAACCTGCTGATTCAATTATCGCCTTCACAGCCAATTCGCTTTGCAATGGGTTGCCTACAAGGATAGCAAGGGCTCGTGTTGAAGGATTGCAGGTTTTTTCCATTTCAGAGCCTGTCACAGCGGCGTTTACTATGGAGGAGCATCCTTCAGGTTGAACTCCCACCATTTTTGGCAACGTTTTCGTTAATCCGAGTTGTTTTAGCTCTTTGAAGCCTTTCCAAATGGAATAGATAGTCCCGCCGCTTCCCATGGAAACCAACATCCACTCTGGAACTTCGCATTGTTCATAGATTTCGTAAGAGATGGTTTTTTGGGCTTCCACCACCAGCGGGTTGAGTTCAGCAGTTGCTTGGTACCAGCCTGTTTCTTTTGCCAGTGCCTCCGCCTTGCGGATTGAATCGTCGATTATTTCGCCATGCTCCTCAATTATTGCGTCGTAAGCAAGCATCTGGGCAAGTTTTCCTACGTCAACTTCTTTTGGAACAATTACGTGGCAGTTTAACCCAGCTTTTGCTGAGTACGCAGCCAGAGAGGCGCCCATGTTGCCGTTAGTGGCGCATACCAGCGTCTCAGAATGAAGGTCAATAGCATTAGACGTTAAAAGCGCTGCAGCTCTGTCTCGGTAAGAGTTTGTTGGATTTCTTGTTTCATCTTTCAAGTAAAGTTTTGTTAACCCCATGCTTTTTGCAAGTCTCTCAGCCTTATGCAGCGGAGTTCCGCCCTCACCCAAACTAACCATGTGATTCACTGGCGGAAGCATCTGCCTATACCTCCAAAACCTCAGCGTCCCAGAAAACTTGACCGCATGTTTCTCAGGCAAGTTCGTTTGGTATTCTAATATTCCACCGCATTTTTCGCAGTTGCTTCTAAGCGGGTAAACTGGAAATTTTGTTCCACAATGTACGCATTGGAGTCTTATGTCGTTATCTTGAGGCATTTCAGGCTGAATCCTGTCTACTACTATTACGTTCCCCCATTTCTCTTTTATCCAAAACTTTAGCCTAAAAAATCTTCTTGCTTTAAATAAGGGGGCTATAGTTTCAGAGAGCAACAGAGAAGTGGACATGTTGCGGAAGAGGAAAATCTAAATGTGACCTCTTCGCTGAATAATACAGAACTAAGAAGAGTTGCATAAAATGAGCACGGTTAGAGAAGACCCAATTAAAATGCATAAAGACGCTAACGCGTTGATGGAAAACGGCAAATACGTTGAGGCAAGAGACCTCTTTGTCAAAGTAGCTGAACTCTACTATAAAGGGCAGAACTATTTTGGCTCAGCAGAAATGAACTATAAAGCAGGCGAATGCAGCTTTGCCCTCAAAGAATACCAGAAAGCGGTTGAACTATTCACCAAATCCGCCGATGTCTCCTTCAGCAAGGGATTCGAAAGATATGGCGTAAGTGCCCTTGAGCAGGCACGTGACAGCCATAAAGCGTTGGGCAACACTAAAGAAGTTGAAGAGCTTACCAAAAAAATTAGTGCCCTAAACAAGAAACAGGAAGAGCCTGAAGGCGAATCATCGTTCTCGGTATTCTCCTAAGCCTTACCCATTTACCTAAAGCCTCTCTTTCTTTAATTTCCATGTTTCGAATACCTCCCAACAATAGCTAAACGCTCGAAAACAACCAATTAAATAGGCAGCTAACACGCTATTTCCTATAGAAACAATTTTAGGATAAACCATGCCTGCACTCTTCAAGTCCCTCGCGGAACTTCTCGAAAAAGTCGAAGCCACAAAAAAACGACTCGAAATCATAGAGCAAACCGCAAT
>JAMDCS010000117.1:10209-21794 GCA_023488835.1 Candidatus Bathyarchaeota archaeon | reverse complement strand
CCGAAGAGATTGAACCTGCCACAAACATGATGGTTGGCAGAGCCTTCCCAAAGTACAGCCAAAAATCCCTTGACGTAAGCTGGTCAACCCTCACTCACATCTTCGAGCGAATCAGCGAATTTGATTGGGACCTTTTCCGTCAAGCCATGGCAAGCACAGGTGACATCGGTTCAGCCACCAAAACCGTCCTCGAACAAACCAAACCCAAAAAACAAACCCAACTAACAGAGAAATCCTTAACCATAACCGAAGTCACACGTGCATTCAATGCCATCGCGCAAGCGCAGGGTTCAGGTTCCAGAACCAAAAAAGAACGCCTAATCACAACGTTGATGAGCCAAGCTGAACCAGTCGAAGCTAAGTACCTTGTAAAAATCTTCACGGGCGAAATGCGCACAGGCTTGCATGAAGGCTTAATGGAACAAGCAGTCGCACGAGCTTTCAATGTTCCGCTTCAAAGGGTGCAGCACGTCAGCATGGTTTTGGGTGACATCGGCGAAGTGGCAGCAACCTTGAAAACCCAAGGTCCAGAAGCCTTAGAAAAAGCAGGTTTTACCGTTTTTAGACCAGTAAAACTCATGCTTGCGCAAACTGCCCAGTCAGTCAACGAAGCATTAGCGGAGCATGGCGGCAAAACCGCGTTCGAGTACAAGTACGATGGGGCAAGGGTGCAAATCCACAAGCAAGACGGCAGAGTGGAAATTTTTAGCAGAAGATTAACCGACGTAACCCTGAGTATGCCTGAAATAGTCGAAATCGTTGAACAAAACATCCACGCCCAATCCATCATAATGGAAGGTGAAGTAATTTCTTTGGACAGCGCTGGTTACCCGATTGCGTTTCAGCATTTAATGCGCCGCTTCAAACGGGTTCGCGGCATCAGCGGTATGGCAAAGAAAATTCCCTTAACCCTCTACCTTTTCGATATTCTCTACCTAAACGGCGAAAGCCTAATCACCCTACCATATACCCAGCGCCGCCAAATACTCTCTCAAAACGTCGAGAAAATCCCATTATCCAAACAGATAGTCACTGACCAGTCAACACAAGCCGAAAGTTTCCTCAAAGAAGCCATCGCGGCAGGGCACGAAGGGTTAATGGCAAAAAAACCCAGTAGCCTCTACACTCCTGGACGCAGGGGCAAACGGTGGCTAAAAATAAAAACAATCCTCGAACCCCTAGACCTTGTCATCACCGCTGCCGAATACGGTTACGGCAGACGGAAAGGCTGGCTCTCCGACTATTACCTTGCCGCAAAAGATTCTGCTACAGGCGAGTTTTTGAATGTTGGAAAGACGTTTAAGGGGTTAACTGACGCTGAAATAATCGAGTTAACCAAGAGGCTAAAGGAATCAGCCCTCGACAAAAACGGTCACCGCGTAATCGTTATGCCGAAAATCGTGGTGGAAGTTGCCTACAACGAAATCCAGCAAAGCCCAAAGTACATGAGTCAAATGGCGCTGAGGTTCGCAAGAATCACCCGAATCCGCGACGACAAAACACCTGAAGAAGCCGACACAATTAGTCGGGTTAGGGAAATATATGATAGGCAGTTTCGCAATAAAGGCAAATATAACAGTAGCTAACAACACACAATTTGGAGATTGACTAAAGGTGGATGCGGCAGAAAAACAGGTGTTCGCTAAAGAGTTTTACAGTCGCCAAACTATACTGAAAGAGTTGGGTGAGAAAGGTCAGCGCGAGCTTGCTAGGTCTAAGGTTGCGATTGTTGGTGCTGGCGGATTAGGCACCGTTTCTTCGCTTTATCTTGCGTTGGCTGGCGTTGGCTACATCCGCTTAATCGACCAAGACACCATAGAAACCCACAACCTCCACCGACAAATCCTCTACAACACCGACGACCTGCACTATCCCAAAACCGAAGTTGCCGCGAAAAAACTGGAAAAACAAAACCCCCTAGCTGCCGTGGAAGCGGTTCCTGAAAACGTCAACGCAGGCAACGTTGAACGGCTCCTAAAAGGCGTGGACTGCGTCGTTGACGGCTTAGATAACATGGTTACCCGTTACCTTGTTAACCGCGCCTGCGTAAAACTGGGCATTCCATATGTTTTTGGCGCAGCCATCGGCATCGAAGGCAACCTATCCGTGTTTGCTCCGCCCGACACAGGCTGCCTTGAATGTTTAATGCCTAACCTCTCAGACTCAGACCTGTTAACATGCAACACGCGCGGCGTCCTCGGAGCCACAACGGGGATAATCGGCGCCTTGCAAGCCATGGAAACCATAAAACTCCTATCTGGCGTGGGCTCCACATTGAAGAATAAGTTGATGGTCTGCGACTTCAGCGACATGGACTTCGCTGTCATTGACATCTCAAAAAACACCCGCTGCCCCGTCTGCCATGGCGAAGTATCGTCGATTGCTGGCGGCGAACGGCTGGTTTGGCTCTGCGGCAAAGAAACCGCCAACATCAACCCCGAAAAACCCCTAAAACTGAGCCTTGACGAAGTTTACCCACAGGTCAGTAAGCAATTCAACGTGCGTTTGAAGTCACGGTTAGCTTTGATGTTTGATTACAAAAGCTATGAGGTGAGCCTGTTTAACGGTGGACGTATGCTCATAAAAGGCGTTGCGGACGAAAAAACCGCGTTGAATGTTTACCGAGAAATTCTAAGGAAACTGGTATTAAAATAGCTTGAACCCAAACCAGGTTATCTCTGCCCACAGAACCAGCGAAGCCACAGCCACCTCCACAATCGACAGGACCGCGCCGACTTTAAGGTAGCTCCACAGGCTGATGTTTACGCCTTTGCGCTTCATGGTTTCCAGCCACATCAGAATCGCCAAGGAACCCAGCGGGAAAAAGTGTGGACCCAAATTGTTGCCAATGATATTGGAGAACACCAGTCCCGTCAACACTGGGCTACTCAACGCAGCAGTTGCCGCCGCCTGCTTAATCGAAAACATTCCCAGTATAGTCATGGGCCAGTTGTTCATGAAGCTCGCCCCAACTGTAACCAGCAAGCTTGGTGCGATGATGCTCAAAGCTGAAGGCAACGCGCTTGTCTTTACAAGTGCTGACGCCAGCAGGCTGCTGACTCCCACATGTTCCAAGCCCTGAACTACGAGGAAAATGCTAAGCATAAACAGCACGATGTCCCAGTTGATGTCCCTTGCCAAGCCCTTGAGCCCTTTCCGCTCGCCTCGAACGATTTCACCGTTGAGGCTAGCTAAATAAACCGCTAACAAGAAAACAGCGCCTGAACAAATCACTAAAGACACAGGAATCCTGCTAAGAGACGCAAAAACGTAGCCTACATCAATCGCGATGAGAGCGACAAGGCTGATTTTAAGCAGTTTCGGCGAAATCGGCGTTGACCCAGCAGCTAAAGCATCAACCAACTCTAAATCGTATGTTTTGGGGATTTTTTTGCGGAAAAACATGTAAACCAGCAGCATGCTGCTTGTGATTGTGGCTATGGCAATTGGACCCATGAACACTAAGTAATCGATGAAAGTGTACTTGAAAAAGTCCGCGCTCAAAATGTTAATCGGGTTACTCGTAATCAGCGGCATGGCGGCAGTGTCAGCGATGAGTCCAGCCGAAAACAGGTACGCCAACCTGCCTTTTCCATCAATTTTTAGTTGACTGATGATTTCCAACACTATGGGTGTTAGAATCAAGACGGCGCTGTCGTTAGCGAAAAGGATGCTGACCGCCGCTGTTAGCAAGGACACGTAGAAGTACAGGCGGACACCGCTGCCTTTAGCGAGCCGTACAACCCTAAGTGCAGCCCACTTGAAAAATCCCATCGCATCCAAAATAACCGACAACGCAACAATTCCGATAAACGCAAGGGCAGCATCCCAAATGTCCAAAAAAGACTGTGCAGCCTGCCCCAAACTCACCGTGCCCAAAAGCAGCGACGCCACCGCGCCGATACCTGCCGCATAGCCTAGCCGCAAACCCCGCGGACGCTTAATCATCAAGAAAAGCGTCACTGCAAAGATAGTTAGGGCGGCTACTGTGATGTAGTCCAAGAGGGTGCTCCGTGTTTCTTAGCACAGCGTTGTTTTCAGGTATAAAAGATTAGCTTGCCAAACAAGTGAGAATTTAATGTACACTTAAACGAAAAATAACAGAAAAAGTAAGTAAGAATGGAAAAAGAAGCTTACTCTGGCTTCTTCGGTTTGCCCGGTCTAAGTGACCGAACAGTTGCGCCTGCGCGCCACATTTCGCTGTTGCCCATCTCTTTGAGTTCGTCAGCGAGTTTCTGGCGGTAGTTAGGCTCTTTGCTCTTTTCCAATACGATGCGCGTTTCTTCGCCTGCAGCGACAAGCTCGTAGAGGGAATCAAACACTGGTTGAGTTGCTTCGCGGAAACGGCTTCTCCAACGCAATGCGCCGATGCGTGCGGTTTCGCTGCAGTTGCAGTACATCCAGTCCATGCCGTTTTCGTCGACAAGGCGGATTAGGCTTTGTGTGAGTTCCTCAACGCTTTCGTTAAATGCCTCGCTTGGGCTGTGTCCATGTTCACGCAAGGTTTTGTATTGGGCTTCTAGGATGCCTGCGAGTGCACCCATCAATGTGCCGCGTTCGCCTGTTAGGTCGCTGTAAGTTTCTTTCTCAAAGGTGGTTGGAAAGAGGTATCCTCCGCCGATGGCGATGCCGAGTGCTTTAGCGCGTTCTTCGGCTTTACCTGTTGCGTTTTGGAAGACTGCAAAGCTGCAGTTTATGCCGCTTCCGTCAACAAAGTTTCTGCGCACAGATGTGCCAGAGCCTTTTGGTGCAACAAGAATTACGTCTATGTCTTTGGGTGGGATAACGCCTGTTTGTTCTTTGTAGACGATGCTAAAGCCGTGGCTGAAGTAGAGTGCGTCTCCTTTTTTGAGGGTTGCTTTGACTTTTGGCCATACTGCTTTTTGTGCTGCATCAGTGAGTAGGAACAGTTTGATGGTTCCTTTTTTAGCTGCTTCTTCCATTGGGAAGAGGTTTTTGCCAGGAACCCAGCCGTCGGCAACTGCTTTATCCCATTCTTTTTTGAATACGCCTTCTTTTTCTTGTCCGATTATTACTTTTATTCCCTGGTCTCGCATGTTGAGTGATTGAGCTTGACCTTGAATGCCGTAGCCGAGTGAGACCACGACTTCGTCTTTTAGGATTTTTTGGGCTTGTGCTAATGTGAACTCTTTTCGAGTAATGACGTCCTCTTTGACGCCACCGAAATCCATTTTCACCATTTTATAGTTACCTCAGCCACTCCATTTATCGGACGCGGTAATTAAGAATTATCCCTCAGGAACACGCTAACTTGATACTCGGGTACAGAACGTAAACCACTTAAACTGTATCTGCCCAATACAACTTATGAGTCAAACCCTATTTACAGCTGAACTCATAGCGCCATGCGGCATGAACTGCGGCATATGCAAAGCCTACTTGGCTTACACGCATGGAATACCACGTCAAAGAGGTAAAGTGACGCATTGCGCAGGCTGCCTTCCCAGAGCCAAAAACTGCTACATCAAACGAGGCTGCAAAAAACTATCCAAACACCAAATCCAATCCTGCCACCAATGCGACACCATGCCCTGCAAACACCTTGACCATTTAGACAAACGCTACCGTGAACGGTACGGCATGAGCATGGTTGAAAACCTCAAAATGATAAAAGCAGAAGGCATGGATGCGTTCCTGAAAAACCAGGAAGAGAAGTATCGATGTTCAAACTGCGGGGGCGTGGTTTGTGTGCATGATGGGAAATGCTACTCATGCAGCTATGACGCCAAACGTAAAAATATTTGATTTATGCACTACTGCTCTGTGTGACCTCCCCCTTTCCTTATTTAAAGAACCCCGGTGAAGTCAAAGTTTATTTTGTAGTTACAAGCGCTGTTTTGGTTTTTTATGGGTGTTGATCGACAAAAATTTTTTTAATGCAAATGATGGCCTAGCAACATTTCGATATACTTATATCAGATTTAGAAAAGTTATTATCTAGTAAGGGGTTGCTTTTGAATAGCGCGTTCTCGAGGCCATCCGACAGGTCCTCTGTTTTTAGCGATACTGCTTTAGCGGATCATCAAAAAAATACTGCAGAATCTCCGCCGACTTTAACTGGGTCGTTAATTGTTAGCGGTCATCAGCCAACACTCTTTCCCTATCCAGGGTTTTTCTACAGAATGTACCATTCAAATATAATGGACCTTTGTCCGTATGACCCGTTTAGTCGGCATAGTGACCGATATCAGCATAGAGTAAAAATTGGGAAGGATGATAATTGGAAATGGTTTACGCTCCCCATAGAAGCTTGTAGTAGCTGCTCGATAATGGATGTTAAACTGAAGACAAATCTGATGAATGACCGCTGGAGAGAATTAGAGTGCGTTTATGAGAAGTATCCGTTGTGGGGCGAATACAAGGACGCGTTGAAGGAGATATTTTTAGGTTACAGCTATCTTTGGGAACTTAACTTCAGGTTTATTCTTTGGGCTAGAGATCTGTTGGATATTAAAACGTACATATCGATCTCATACATGGGGAAAGGTTGTGATACAACCGAACGAATTGCTTACCAACTCTCAAACTACGGTTCAGCTATTTATCTTGCAGGGAAGGGTAGTGCACAGTATTTAGACATGCCGAAATATGAGCGATTAACCAAGTCAACCATCGCAATAGTAACCTATACGCCTCCCACGCCTTTCTCAACGGTTTCCATCCTAACTCCCCTGCTACTATACCCGCGTGAGAAAGTGCTTGATGTCCTAAACATACGGCGTGAACCCATAAAAGTGATAGTTAACGGTATTGAATGCTGCGGTGACTACTTGAATAATAGCTTAGTTCTTAGGCACCCATCAACCGCAGAAAAATCGCCTTAGCTGAGTAAAGCCTGTTTTCTGCCTGCTCATAAATCACCGACTTCGGGCTCTCGATGGCTTCTGCGCTAATCTCGTAGCCGCGGTGAATGGGCATGTCATGCATGATGTATGCGTTGCTGCCTTTGAGGAGTTCAGTGTTGATTTGGTAGGGCATCATGAGTTTGATGCGTTTCTCTTTTTCCGCGGCGAACTTGAGGTCCGTGAAGAACTCCATGTCTATCCAGGTGTCGGTGTAAACAAAATCTGCGTCTGCAACCGCCTTCTTGGCATCCAAGGTTGATTGCCAAAGCCCCGTCTTTTTCGCTTCAGCCAGTAATTCGTCGTCTCTTGCCGATTCATTAAAAATGGGCGTGACCGTTGTCAGTTTGACGCCTGTTTTGGTGCAGCCTTCGATAAGTGAGTTGGTAACGTTGTTGTGGACACCGATGTAAACGAGTTTTGCGCCTTTGAGTTTGCCCCTCTTTTCTTTAATCGTGATTAAGTCTGCTAAGGCTTGGCTTGGATGATACTTCTCGTCACAGCCATTTATAACGGGAACATGTGAAGCATTCGACATCTTCAGCAAGTCCGAATCACATAGCAACCTTGCCATGATGCAGTCAACATTGCGCGACAGATACTGCAATTCATCGGTTATGTCGGCTAATGCGAAGTTGGTGGTTCGCCAATCAATGTATAAAGCGTGTCCGCCCAGCTGGGTCATGGCAACTTCAAAGGAAACCCGTGTGCGAGTGGAAGTCTTCTGAAAAATCAACGCTGCCGATTTGCCCTCGAAGGTTTTGAGGTATTTCTTCGGGTTGCCTTTAACTTCAATGCCCAAATCAACCAAGCTGTTTAGCTCTTGACCTGACAGTTCTTTGAAATTAATCAGATGCATCTTCTTTGCCTTCAATAGACGCTGAACCAAGCATGCAATTATAAGCTTTATGCAAAAACTTAGTTGGTTAATCGTCTCTAAACTTGATTTCTTAATATGTTTCTACTATAAGTTGAGGGATTTTTTCAAAATCTTTTTTATTTCTGGTAACTATGACGTTTTCTCCTTTAGATGTAGCAATAGCAGCAATCATGGTGTCTCTATCAGAGATTTTCTGGCCATTCTCGTCTAATGCACTAAGAATTTGTCCAAACTTTTCGGCTCCGCGCTCATTCATCTCTAAAATCAAAAATCCGTTTAGCACCTGCTTTATATTCTCTTTTTCTGCTGCAACATTCTTAGACTTGTAGGCTCCATAAAAAAGCTCAGCTACTGTAATAACAGTTGTACAAGGCCCATCGCTTCTTTTTACAAGGCTGCTTAGTTTCTTTTCAGCAGCTAGATTTTTGTGAATCAGGTCAATCAGGAAGGTTGTATCCACACAAACCATTAGTGGAGTTTCAACTCCCGCATTCTTTCCATTGCTATCTCCACGTTATCTGCAAGTTCGTCATTTTTTTCTGAATTTGAGTACCAGCGCCATACTTTATCCCAATTTCCCTTCTCTGCAATGCTGGTTATTGTAAAGCCTTTCAATCGTAGTTCTATTTGGGTGCTGACTGGAACGCCTGTTTTGTCTCGTATTTGCTCCATTTCTTCTACGATGGATTCTTCAATTCTGAAGCACACTTGACGTTTTTTTCCTCGGGACATATTTATGCCTACATTATTCAATACCCATATTACATTTAAATTTATCGCATGACAACGCATTACAATGCTCAGGGTAAAACTTGACAACATTTAAAGAGACAACTTACACAAGTTAAATGGAGTTGCCCAGATGATTCTGCTCATCCATTCAAGCCGCGACATTGCAGGCGTAAACATAGCCAAGAGCATACTTCAAAACTACCCGTTCGCAGAGACAAAGCAGACATACCAAGAAAATCCAGTTTACACCGCTAAAATCAGCGGCAAACATGTCCGCTTCCTAACGCTTAAGGAAGAAGCTGTTACCTCACAGAACCTTCAAGAAGACTTCCCAGACGCCCAACTTGTCGCCTTTATCTCACGGCACAGCAGCCAAAGCGGCAAACCAACCCTATCCGTTCACACGCCTGGGAACTTTGGAAACGCTGAACTTGGCGGATTGCCCAAAACGCTCTCGGTTTCTCCTGCTGCGGCTATGCAAACTGCTCTGAAAGCGCTCCTGCATTACAAAGAAGCGTTAAACCTCGACTATGAAGTTTCCTTCGAGTGCACCCATCACGGTCCAAGCCTAAACATTCCTACGATGTTCGTGGAGCTCGGCAGTTCGCCTGCGCAATGGAGCGATATGAGGGCTGCAGAAGCCGTTGCCCGCTCCACAATGGCTGCCATCGCCAACTATCAAGCGCCAACCAGCACGGCAGTTTTGGGCATTGGCGGAACACACTACAACCAAAGGTTCACGCTTATGGCTCTGGTTGGCGAAGCGGCATTTGGTCACATGATTCCCAAGTACGCGGTCCATCTGGTTGATTCCGAATTGTTAAAGCAGTGTATAGAGAGGACTTTGGAGAAAGTGTCTTTGGCTGTTCTTGATTGGAAAGGCATCAGAAGCGAAGACAAGCCGAACCTGCTGTCCGCGTTGGAGACGGCTGGGTTGCCATTCAAAAAAGTATAGCTGTCTCTTTATTGTTCAGTTCTATGTTAGAGTACCATCTTTTTTTGGATTTAATTGCAGTTTATGGCGCTGCTTGTGGCGGCTTGCACAACCAGAAAGCAACCCCTGTCTCAATGTAATGACAAAACACAACAAAAAGGGCAATCTGTTGGATGTTGTTGTGTATAGGGACCTTTCAACAACAACTACTAAAGAAAAAACAAGACAATACCCAACCCAAAAAATCAGAAACAAGCCCTGTTGGGGAACATTTAAAAGGCTTGACACAGTAGTTTTTAAACTAAAAAGTTACAGTAACGTTTATTATATATTAGTGAAATCTTGAGTGTGCGGTAAATATGGGTATAAAATCTTGGCTAACGCAGGCAGCAAGAACCTTAAAGCTAGCTGTAAAACCGGGGCGCGAAGAGCTTTGGCTCTCGATAAAAATCAGCCTCTTAGGCATCGGCGCAGTCGGCTTAATCGGCTTCGTAGTCAAAGTCTTATCGTGGGCTATCCCTGGTGGCGCATCATCACCCGCATAGGCAAAAGTGAAATTTATGGATAAAAAAGAAGAGCTAAATCAAGTAAAAATTTTCGTTGTCAAAACAACAACTGGCCAGGAACGCAACGTAGCTCGCTTGATCGCTTCCAAAGTTGAGATGGCTCATATTCCAATAAAGGCTCTTCTTGTTCCAGATACACTCAAAGGCTATGTGTTCATTGAAGCAGATGGACCGCACCTTGTGGAAGAAGCAATCACAGGCGTAAGACACGTACGCTCCAGAATCCCTGGGCTTGTAAGCTTTAGCGAAATTGAACGGTACATAGTGCGTAAACCAGTCATGGAAGACCTCAACGAAGATGACGTGGTAGAAATTACTGGTGGGCCCTTCAAGGGTATGCGCGCTAAAATCACAAGACTTGACAAGGCAAAAGGCGAAGTAACCCTCGAATTGCTTGAGGCAACATTCACTTTGCCCATCACAGTACATTCAGACTATGTAAAACTAGTTGAAAAAGCAAAATAAACGGTGAAAAAAAATGGTTGATAAAAAAGTTGTAGAATTGATTGTCAGCGGCGGACAAGCCAATGCAGGTCCACCATTAGGTCCAGCTCTTGGTCCATTAGGCGTAAACATAGTGGCTATTGTCAACAAAATCAACGAAATCACAAAAGAATATGCTGGAATGAAAGTTCCAGTAAAAATCAGCGTTGACACCGAAGAAAAAACCTTCGAGATAACTGTCGGTACGCCCACGGCATCCGCGCTTATAGTGGCTGAACTCAAAGTTGAGAAAGGCTCAGGTACACCCAACACTGTCAAAATTGGCGACTTATCCATGGAGCAGATGGTTAAGATAGCAAAAATTAAAGGTCCTCAACTATTGGCACCCACCATCAAGAAGGCAACTAAAGAGTTGCTGGGCACCTGTGTGAGTTTAGGAGTTACCGTGGAAGGCAAAGACCCCCGCGAAGTCCAGAAAGATGTCGATGCTGGCAACTACGAACAACTATTCGGTACTGAACAATGATAAGCGAATATTTTTATAATGGGTTTCCAATCCCTCATTGGCACGAGGCTTAAAAATGCCCCTAGACACCAAGACTATAACAGAAGCAATTAAACAGGCAAAAGCAAAATCTGGCCAGAAAAAGTTTAACCAGACTGTAGATTTGATCCTCGACATCGTCGAGATCGACATGAAGGCGCCAGAAGGCAAAATCCAAGAGGTTGTAGAACTTCCTCATATAACGGGCAAACCCAACAAAATCTGTGTGGTTGCTTCCAGCGGAGACTTCATCATAAAAGCGAAGAATTCTCAAGCTGACAAAGTAATCGAACGCGCAGACTTAGACGCGTTAAACGGCAAGAAGAAAGAATTGCGTAAGCTCGCCACCGAATATGACGTTTTCATTTGCGAAGCGCCCCTGATGCCGCTTGTAGGCAAAACGCTCGGTCCAGTTTTAGGTCCAAGGGGAAAAATGCCTATTCCAGTTCCGCCAAACGCTGACATTGCAGCCCTCATAAACAAGCATCGCAAGACCGTGGTTGTGAGAATGCGCAGTCAACCAATCATTCAAGTTTCTGTTGGCTCCGAACAGATGAAGGATGAAGAACTTGTCGATAACACCATGACTGTTCTCCGTGTGTTGGATGGAAAATTAAAGCGC
>JAMDCS010000117.1:0-10199 GCA_023488835.1 Candidatus Bathyarchaeota archaeon | reverse complement strand
GCGGCACCGCTTAGGCTGGTCATTTCTGCGTTGGCTTTGCGGATTATGTCGGCGATGGTGTCTTTTGTGGGTATGGTTGCGCTTACGGATAGTGCGACTGCTTTCTGTTGGCTCCGAACAGATGAAGGATGAAGAACTTGTCGATAACACCATGACTGTTCTCCGTGTGTTGGATGGAAAATTAAAGCGCGGATTGAAAAACGTAAAGTACGCGTTCATCAAGACATCCATGGGTGAACCAGTCAAAATTAAAGCTTAAACGAGAAGAAAAATTATGCCGTCCCAACAAGTATTAGAAGCAAAATCAAGCGAAGTAGAGTCAATAAAAGACATACTCAAAGAATACAAATCCATCGGCATCGCCAGTCTCCAGAAGGTTCGCGCTTCCCAACTCCAAGAACTAAAGAAAAGCATGGCGGGCAAAGTTTACCTCCGCGTCCTAAAGAACACACTCATCAAAATAGCCTTAGAAGAGATGAATCAGGCAGAACTCAAGAAGCTTGAAGCTTACTTGGAAGGATCAAACGTTTTCTTGTTTACAGACCTTAACCCCTTCAAACTGGCGCTGTTGCTGGAACGCGGTAAAGTTAAAACAACCGCTAAGTCAGGCGACATAGCCGCGATGGATGTGGTTATCCCAGCGGGAAACACAGGTCAACCTCCAGGCCCAGTTATCAGCCAACTAAACGCCGTTGGATTACCGACAAGAATTGAGTCAGGCAGCGTCTGGATCAGCAAAGACACCTTGGTCGTTCGCAAAGGCGAAATCATCAACGAACGACTCGCAGGTACACTCTCAAAACTAGGCATCAAAGCAGTTGAACTCGGCATATCCATGCGCGCAGTCTTTGACAACGGCTTAATTATTACTGGGGACCAACTCAAAGTTGACGTTGAAGCAACACGCAAGAGCGTTCAAGCAAGCAACGGCGAAGCCTTCGCATTGGCACTTGAGATTGGCTATGCAAGCAAAGACACCATTAAACCACTGCTCCAGCGAGCACACCAGAAAGCAGTCGCACTATCCGTAAGCGCAACCATACCCACAAAAGACACCATCGCCGACATAATCCGCAAAGCCAACGCAGAAATGACCAGCCTAAGCGGTGCCGCAGACAAAGTTAAGCCTAAAGCTGCTTAATCCAATTTCCCTTTAAAACTTAACTTTATTTATTCTACATTTTTTAACTATAAACAGGCAAGCACTAAGCTTCATTAGCACTCGTTTTACTTATCAGAAGCAAATATATTAGCTCTAATTACTTTCAAAACCTATCCCTAACGCGCCAATTAATTTATTAAATGTAATGCGAATGGTTTTTTGAGGCTTTTTGATGAGTGGTGAAGAAGAAAAAGGTAGAATTGAGAAAACAAAAGGGAAAGTTCGTGAAGAAGCAGGTAAAATGACAAATGACAAAAGCGAGCAGATTAAAGGCAAGGCGGAACAGGCAAAAGGCAAAGTCCAAGAAGAACTGGGAAAAGCTAAGAAAAAAATCTAAACGAAATTAGAACAAAACGTAAAGACGTTATTTTCAAGTTTTCTTAAACACCAGTGGATAACCTAAATTGTCCTAAATTATCAATTTTTTTGATAACAGATTTAAAATGAAAAAATTTCCGCGATTAATTATTTGTTGAACCGTTGTCTGTAGCTGTCATAGTCTGGCAGGATACGCTGGTACTCTTGGCACATTAGAGGTGAAGATATTAAAAAGTCAGCTGAAGCACGGTTACATGCAATGGGAATGTTCCATACCGCGGCAATTCGAAGAAGCGCTTTAACATCTGGGTCATGGGGCAACTGGGCAAGCGGGTCCCAAAAGAAGATGAGAAAGTCTATTTCGCCCCGGGCTATGCATGCGCCGATTTGTAGGTCCCCACCCAACGGTCCTGACTCTAAAATGGCGATTTCTAAACCCAATTCCTCTTCAATTAGCCTGCCTGTGGTGCCTGTTGCGTAAAGTTGATGTTGCCGAAGGGTGCCGATGTTGAATTTTGCCCATTGCAGCATGTCTTCTTTTTTGTTGTCGTGGGCGATGAGGGCGATTTTCTTTTTGCGTTTTATCAGCGCTGTTTTGGTCAACTTGCTTCCCTGCTTAGAAGTTTGTGGGTGGGAGCTATAATTGTTCCGCTGTAGAACAGGAACCTTGAGGTTGGGTTTTGGGAATAACGGTTATGTAGGTAAGCTTGCGATAAACAAAAGGGGGAGAAGATAAGTATGGGGTCTTTGAAGAGTTTAGCCCAAGGTTTTCTGGTTGCAACAGGCTTAATTTTCCTCGCAGAATAGTCTGACGGCTTAGAGCCTGATTCCTATAAAACTTTAATAACAATTTAGCGGTATTATTAGAGCACACAATAATGTGTACTAAAAGGAGAAAAAGAAAAATGAATAAAAACAAAACTACTATAGCAATTGCTTTGTTTCTAATATGTGCATTGACTTTAACACTTGTTCCCTTTTTACCCGCAAACGCCGCAGACCCAAGGAAAATCACCTCGTACGCTTATCTAAATGTCGAGCCCAACCCTGTGGGCGTCGGCCAACAAACAGATATTTCACTGTGGGTTGACGCGGCTTTTGCCGATGCAAATTACGACAATCCAGTCAGACGCCACGACTACAAACTTACCATCACTGACCCCGACGGAAACGTAGCTTTTACACAAAACTGGCCAGTTGTAACCGACACGACAGGAGTAACCTTCACTTCTTTCGTGCCAAATAAAGTAGGTATCTACACTGCTGTGTTTGAGTACGCTGGACAAACATACGTTTGGAACGCAACTGCTACTCAAAGGCTATGGACAGGAACAATACTTCTACCTGCTTCCCGAACATTGACATTCACAGTGCAGCAAGACCCATTGCCTGCTCCACTCTACAGCTATCCCCTTCCAACCGAATATTGGACACGACCAATAGAAGGACAGAACATCGCTTGGTACACGATATCGTCACATTGGCTACGTGAAGCATACTTCGGCACCTTTGCAACACCTGGTAACCGACTTAACCTCTGGCAGCAATCTGGCACTGGACCAAACACCGGTCACATAGTTTGGACAAAGCCAGTTGAGTTTGGAGGAGTCGTTGGAGGATCCAGTGACACCCCGGTGAACGGAAGCACATACTACTCGGGTGGTTCATATGAAGGCAGATTCGGCGACGCAATGATAATGCAGGGAAGACTCTATTTCACTATGCCTCGGGGTCATTCTGGCGGTAGCGGTGGATACACAGCCCTTGACTTGCGCACCGGCGAACAACTCTGGTATCGACAAGATATAGGAAGCGGAGGAGGATACAGCTCCAGCAAAGGAGAACTCTACGACTACGAATCACAAAACCAGCATGGAGTAAACGGCGGTATAGTGTGGCAAATTTCAGGAACCACCTGGAGCGCTTATGACGGATTCTCAGGCACTTGGCTGTACAACTTAACCAACGTACCGACAGGCACCGAAGTATACAATGACAACGGCGAAATAGTGCGCTATGTCATGAATTACCCCGGCCGCTGGTTGGCACTTTGGAACTGGACTCTAGCAAATGACACAAGACTAGGTTTAACAGACACGAATTACGGACAGTGGAGACCTCTAAACAAAGTTATCAACACCACCACCTCATACTCCTGGAACGTAACTATACCTGACCTAACTGGAACTGCTGCCCCACAGATTATCTACATATTACCCGGCGACATCATAATTGGCATAAGCTCACCGGTGACAACTGGAACTTATGGAATGGCAAACAGAGGCATGACAAACCCATGGACTGTATGGGCAATAAGTGACAAACCGCAATCTCGTGGGCAACTCGTTTGGCTTAAGAATTATACAGCGCCCGCTGGCGACATCGGCTTGACATTTGGCCCGTTGGATCCAGTGAATCGCGTTTGGACAATGGCTGAAGCCGAGACCTTCCAATGGAGAGGCTACAGTGTCGACAGTGGAGAGCTGCTTTGGGGACCAACCAACATCGAAATGCGTGACATGCAATACTTCAGCAGCGGTTCAGGTGCAGGTCAAAGAGCCGTTACTGCCTACGGTAATATCTACACGCAGGGTTATGGCGGCGAAATGTTCGCTATTAACACAAAAACTGGGAATCTAGTCTGGAAATACAATGACACCTACACTGGTCTTCAGTCACCTTGGGGTTACGTACCACTCCTCTTGGCTGCTATCGCTGACGGCAAAGTCTACGCTTTCAACAACGAGCACTCTCCTAACTCACCGCTGTACAGAGGCTATCAGATTCACGTCATCAACGCTACCACTGGAGAAGGCATTTGGAAAATGGACGGATGGGCTGGCACTATCGGCGGTCACGGAGTATCAACAAGCATTCTTGCAGACGGATTCTTCGTTTACTACAACTTCTACGACAACTCAATATACTCTATTGGTAAAGGTCCAAGCGAAACCGCAGTAACTGCATCGCCAGAAACTACAATCGAAGGCAACAGCGTAATGATAAAGGGCACTGTAATCGATATTTCCGCAGGAACAAAACAAAAAGAACAGGCCGCTCGCTTTCCAAACGGTGTTCCAGCGGTGTCTGACAAAAACATGAGCGCATGGATGCAGTACGTCTACATGCAGAAACCACGCCCCAGTGACATACAGGGTGTCCCAGTTTCCATAGACGTCACCGACTCTAATGGAAACCACCGCAACATCGGAACAGCAACTTCAGATTCAGACGGTTTCTTCAGCTTCAATTGGAAACCAGACATCGCCGGCAAATACACAGTTTACGCTACATTCGGCGGTTCTGAATCCTACTGGCCATCACATGCTGTAACCGCGTTCGCAGTCGACAATGCACCAGAAGCAACTGCAGCGCCAACGCCGATTCCGCAATCCGCTGCTGACATGTACTTTATTCCCGCTGTCGTAGGCATTATAGTTGCAATCGCCATAGTCGGCGCCTTAGTGCTGCTAGCACTTAGAAAACGACCATAAAAACACTATACAAAATCTTTCCTTCCCTTTTTTTGGTCACAAATCAGGAATATAATTATTTTGAAGCAAAAAATTTAGGTTAATCGTTTGGTCATTACGTATGCGTCTTCGCCGTCTGAGTAGTAGCCGTTGATGGTTCGGGTTATCTCAAAGCCCAGTTTCTTGTAGAGTGATATGCCTGCTTCGTTTGTAACACGCACTTCCAGAAAGCCCTGTTTAGCCTTGTAGTACTCCATGCCTTCTAGTGCCCTGTTGATTAATGCTGAAGCTATGCCTTTGCGCCTGCTCTGAGGCAACACCGCGATAGAAACCACATGCCCCTTGCGTATTAAGCCGCCGAAACCAAAATTTGACAATCCAACTTCGATGCGGCACATGATGTACCCCGCGACTTTTCCGTCTTCTTCGGCTACAATGAAGGTTTCTGGAAACCTTTGGTGTAAATCCACAAAGAAAAAGTCAGTGTAGTTTTCTGGGAGGCAGACGCGGTTGATTTGCATAACGCTCTGCAGGTCATCGGGAACAAATTTTCGCAACGTAAAGGTTTGCTGCATCGTTTCGCCTTGCCTAAACCAAATTTCAATGTTGAAACTTAAAGGTTACGCTTCAAAGCCCAACCGCCTGCTTTCTACTTGGCGTGGGCAAATGTTTTTAGGTTTTTGTTTCTTCTGGCGCCTTAAACACTGGCAATGTGTAGCTGCCCCAAGGCATCGCCCATACTCTGGAGGCTGAACCCGCAATTTTTAATGCTTCTGCCAAGGCGTCGTTTACAGCTCGCGCGGTTTTTAGTTTGAAGATGCTTGTTGCGTAGTAGTCTGGCAGGGAAGAGACCAAGATGATTTGGTGATTTTGCAGCGCTTTTAGGAGGTAGTAGGCTTTGTGTCCGCCCATAATGAAGTTGCGTTTAACTTCGCGTTCCACGTTCTTGAGGTCGGCAAGCCGTGTCATCCAATCGTAGAACACTTGGTTGCCGTGTCCTTCGGGGCACTCGGCGACGAGAATTATTACTCCTCCCCGTTTAACCGCGTCTAGGGCGTTGTCTAAGCCCTTGTAGGCTTGGTAGAGATTCATGTCTGCTGGATGCCCGCCTGCGCTCACCACGATAATGTCTGCTCGGCGATCAATGGTTACGCGGTACATTTCATCAACGAGCTTCACCGCTTCCAAAAAAGCCGCCTCCAAATCGCCAGCAAACGCCCGTACGATTTCGCCCTTCTTGTTCTCCACAACATTAACGATAAAGTCAACTTTGGCAAGCCTCGCCGCCTCAGTCATGTCCACATGTACAGGGTTGTCTTGCAGGATTCCTGTTCGGGCGCTCGCATGCAGAAGCAGGGCGTGGTTTTGTTTGATGGTTTCTTCCCCGCACACCGCTGGCAGGATACTTTTTCTTCCTCCGCCGTAGCCCGCGTAATAGTGATAGTTGACGTCGCCGAGGAGCACTTTTACGTCTGCTTCAGCGAAAACGCGGTTAAGGTGCACTTTGGTGCCATGAGTCTTGGTGGTGCCAACGTAGACTGAATCTGTAGCTGTGCAGCAATGGCTGATTGTTTTAACTCTTTTTAGTGCTTCCTCACCAAGCAGCGCCGCGGCTTCTTCAGGCTTAACCGCCCGATGCGTTCCGCAGCCAAAAATAACCGTGACATTTTCATCTTTGACGCCAGCTGCATTCAATTCAGCGAGCACGGGCAAAAGCATCAACTCGCTAGGCGCCTTCCGCGTTGCATCATCAACAACTATTGCCACTTTGTTCTCTGGCTTAACAATCTCGCTTAAACGTTTGGAGCCGATGGGTTCCTTCAGCGCCCGCTCAACCTCAGCCTTCGCGTCTGCTGCGCCCTGCTGTTCTTTAGGCTCGATTGTGCCAAGCAAGTTTCGGGCTGGAACTCGAACGCATACGTCGGTTTTTCCGTAGGGAAGCCAAACATCAACCATGACTGGTCACGACTAATTTACATGTACTCGACGTAAGAACCTATTAAGCCTTGCCAAAACGGGTTACTTTCCCTTTAAAAAAGGAAGTATGTTTATTCAAAAAGTTTTACACTAAATCGAACCCTGCAAAGATTGCCACAAAACCAACCCTATCGTCAACACCGTGAGCTATTATTGGCATCCAAAGCCTCTCTCCACTAGCTACAAACAGTAGTCCAAAGATGCCTGCAGAATATGCCTGTGCTAATTATTCCCGTGATTCTTTGGTAGGTGAGCCGCAAACGCCCAGAAAACATACCGTTTCCTCCACAAACGCAGTCAACAAACCGCTTCCACAGAAAAAACATGCAACCCAAACAACTCAAGCTCTGCACCTGTTGAGCCTATAAATAAGGGGGCTATAGTTTTTTCCGAGCGCTAGTGTACCAAGCTTTTGGGATGCAATAACTTCTTTAAAACGCTCCTAGCATAGTTATTTGTGAGGAATCAAGTTATGTCCATTCAGAAAACGCCCGAAAAAAACAGCATACTGTTTGTTTGGCTCAACAATTACGCTGGAATACTCCTAAAGACCCCATCTAAAACGCTTGCCATCGACCCCGTTGACGTTAAAGTCAAAGCTCTCAAAAATATAGACGCCATCCTGATAACCCATGAACACTACGACCATTTAGACCCACCATTAATTATAGAAATCCAAAAAGCAACAGGCTGCACAATTATCGCTGACTCCGCATCAACCAAAAAACTCAAACTCGCCATTCCCAACGACAAACTCAAAGAAATCAAACCCGGCGTGGAAACAAAAATCGGCGAAGTCTCCATAAAAGCAGAAAAAAGCAACCATCCAGCCCAAGCCCCAGTAACATACATCATAACCAGCGAAGACCAAGTCAAAGTGTACCATACCGCAGACAGTTTACCCTTCCCCGAACTTGCTAAGATAGGGCAGAAAGAAAAATTTGATGTTGTTTTCTGTACAGTTGGCATTGCTCCAGGTTCTACACCGCAAACAGGCTTTGAAATTGCGTGGTTAACTAAGCCCCAAGTCGCAGTTCCATACCACACCGCAACAGTCGCAAGCCAAAAGGAATTTGCAGAACTCCTTACTAAGGAACTGCCAAGAACTGCTTGCTTGATTCCTGAACAAAACAAAATCTACCAAGTCTCAAAGAGGAAGTGAGAAAACCAATGAAAACCCAAAACACAAGCCTAACCCAGAAACAGAGAATGGCAAACATACTCTTCAAAATCGACGCTGTAAAATTCGGAGTCTACAAACTTACCAGCGGAAAAGCAAGCCCATACTACATAGACCTAAGAGTTATCCCCAGTTTCCCAGATGCTTTCCGCGAAATCTGCGACTCTTATGCCCAGTACATAACCAGCCAGATTGGGCTAAAAAACTTCGATCGCATTGCAGGAATCCCCTTAGCTGGAATCCCCTTCGCTTCCCAAATCGCCTACAACCTCAAAAAACCCTTTCTTTACGTGCGCAAAGGAATCCGACTTCATGGCAGAGAACGCAGAGTCGAAGGAATTCTGGTTTCAGGAGACAGAGTTTTGCTAATCGATGATTTACTCACAACTGGCTTAACTCTAAAAAAAGCTGCTGATGCTGTAAGAGCTGAAGGTGGTGTAGTGACTGACGCCATGGTTTTCCTTGATCGCGAGGAAGGCGGAAAGCAACTGCTGGAGAAGAACGCAATAAAACTTCACCCGTTGCTGAACATAAGCGAAATAGCCAACACGCTGTTTGAAATGGGTGCACTAGATGAAGAAAGCCTAAAGACCATTCTAAAACAAGTAAAAAAGAAGTAACAAAAAGGGTTATTCGTAGAAGATTAAGGCGGTTTCTTCAAGTAGCGTATGCAATTTTTCGACTGCATCATAAACATCCTGCTCTTTCTTAGCTCCTGTACAAACCAGTTTGCCGCTGGCAAAAAGCAGAATCACAACTTTAGGCTCAGCCATAGGATATATGAGGCCTGGAAACTGTTCAGGCTCATACATCGCATGCTCCAACGTGTAAGCGGCTTTTTCTAGGTCAATCATGCCTCCTAAACCGCCTGAAGCAACGATGTTCTGAATTTTCATTTCTGGCTTACTGATGATTATTATGCCGCCTTTCTTGAGTTCCTTAACCACTTTCATGACAGCTCTACGCGCTTCCTTCTCCGACTTAGCGCCCGTGCAAACCATCTTTCCAGAACTAAAAATCAACGTGGCAGTCTTTGGGCGTTTTAAGCGGAAAACTAAGCCTGGAAACTGTTCAGGGCGATATTCCACACCTGGGTAACCTTTAACGACTGCGTTCAAATCGACTTTTTGGTTGAGTGTTGCTGAAGCGACCACGTTCTCGATGCTTATTGTAGCTTTAACTTTTGGCAAACAATTTTTCCCTCTTACATATCGCCTTTCTTGAATGTTCATTTATCAAATGCTTTCTTTATAAAGACATCTATGGCTGACTGTTTTTATCGGTCTGTTGTGCAGGTTTTTTTCTCTTTTCTTTAACCACAGGCACGATAAACTCGATGACCACGAGCAATATTATGAGTGAAATAACCACTGGCAAAGCCCAAGAATTGCCCCTCATGAAAAGTGTAATCCACCCAAACCATGGAATACGCAAAATAACCTTGCCCTCGATGAGGTTTTGTGGAACTCCTCTTGCGTCAGGAATATTATCGTAATAGTTAGGAACTGCAGGCCACGTGACAGGTCCGTTGCCATCGCCCTTAATTAAGGCGGTTTCTTCAAGTAGCGTATGCAATTTTTCGACTATTCGGTGGACAATGGGTGTGACTCCATTGGGGTTTCTGTAGACAATGATGTCGCTGTTGGGATAGTTGGCGTTAAGGTCAGCTGGATTCACTTGCTGAATGATTATTATGTCGCCCACATGCAAAGTTTGATCAAAGGGGTGACTCCAACCGTCACATCTGCCGCCAAAGCGTACACACATACTTCCGCTTTCCACAACCCTGATCGGAACCGCTGCACCCAGCACCAGTTGCATGCCAACAAATAACCCTACAACAATGGCAACAATTAAGGCAATGGCGATTGCAGTTTTGAAATAATCGTTCTTCCAGAGTTTCTTTAAATCAATCACTTGCATCTGCCGAACCTGAATATTCCAGTTCATTAACAAATGCTTGGTTTTAAAACTACCGCTTTTTAAAAAAGAAAAAATAGAGAGTGCTATACAGGCAACTAATTTCGGTTAGGTTGCGATGTTAGATTTTCTGTTTACTTAGTACTTCGCGGAATACGTTGCCGCATTT
>JAMDCS010000100.1 GCA_023488835.1 Candidatus Bathyarchaeota archaeon | reverse complement strand
AATGGTGGTTTTGGCGGTGTCTTTCTATGATTTTGAAGAACTTAACTCCATCCAACCCTCGGCGGGAAGCTGCTATGTTTTGTCAGCGTCTGAGCCATTCAACGAGGAAATGGAGATTGACTATGAACGCTTAGTTAATTGGCTGAGCCACTACGGCTTGCCGCAATACCACGTTCATGTTTCAGGGCACATGATGCCTCTGCGGTTGAAAGCCGCCCTCAAAAAAATCAATGCCAAACAGGTTTTCCCTGTCCACACGGAGAACGCAAAGCTATTCAAGAAGTTCATGGGAGATGTCGGCGGTCAAGTGACGCTTGTGGAAAAAACCAGGGAGTACCAACTTTAGCTTTCGAGTAAGAGTTATTTACTTTAAAACCAAACTAGTAGTTGTGGATTTTTATGAGCGAATTTTACTACTACAAGGGATTATACAAAGTCAAGGTTGTAACTGAAAGTGAAGGCTACTGGATTGTGGAAGCGCTAGAAGACTTTAAAGATTGCATCGAAGGCGAAAAAGTCCCAGTCAAAGCTGGCGAAAGACGAATTGTACAACCAAACGATTTGGTTAAAAAAGATACCCTGCTCCCCATGGTGCCTGAGCACTCATACGAGTTGCAATTAGAAAAGAAAGTAAAACGCATGGTTGAAAAGTACGATAAGGGGAAAAGCAAAGAATAAGTGCCGAGAGCTTCCCCCTTGCTCTTCGTTTGAGTTGGCATCTGCTAATGCGTTTCTTGATTGTTTGTTGTTGCCGAATGTCAGCCACATTCGTTAAGTTCCCACCCAACAAATTTGGTTCCTTCACAATGTATACCTTCAAAAACCAAACTTACCACAAATTCTTCGCAATCTTCTTCCTCGTTTAAATCTCGGTATTTATCGGTTTAAACCTAAACACCTTAGCGTAGGCAGCCTACGTTGTTCTCTATGTATGCGATAGAAGTTTCTGAGAAATAGAGTGCAGGCTTTTGTTTCCCGCCTGACTAGCGCCGATGCAAACGATGAGAAAACACAAAGTAAACCCAACAAACGCTCCCTACAAACTGCATTATCTAAATGAATGACCGCACCTAAACATGCATGACCCCGTAAACGCTTAGCCTTTATATAAGGGGGCTATAGAAAAAAATCGCAGCTAAGTTCCACTAGAATGCTTCAAAATAAAGAAGAAAATGTTGGCTAATAGTTTTCTGTCCACACTTCAAAGTACGCTTTGGGATGACTGCATGTTGGGCACATATCAGGCGCATTTGGTCCTTCGATGACTAAGCCACAGTTTCGGCATTTCCATTTTATAGGTGCATCCTTCTTGAACACTTTACCCTGCTGCAAACTTTCAAGCAGCTTGTTGTACCTGCGTTCATGGTAGACTTCTACTTTTGCAACCATACGAAAAGTCCGGGCAACCTCTGGGAAACCCTCTTTCTCAGCAACATCCCCGAAGTTAGGGTAGAGTGTTCCCCACTCAAACTTTTCACCTTCCGCAGCAGCTTTAAGATGGTCAGCGGTTGAAGCAATTACTCCTGCTGGATAAGACGCTTTGATTTCCACCATCCCGCCGCGAAGATGCTTAAAGAATAATTCTGCATGTTCCTTCTCGTTTGCTGCGGTTTCCTCAAAAATCGCCCCGATTTGTTCATAGCCTGCTTTTTTGGCCACGCTGGCAAAGAAAGTGTAGCGGTTGCGCGCTTGGGATTCTCCTGCAAACGCGGCTAAAAGATTCTTTTCTGTTTGACTTCCAACAAAATCCATAAGATTCGACTCCTACCTTTGGTTATCTGAAACCGAAAATAAAAGTGTTCCCGATACTTTCGCTGCGGTGCATGTTAATGCTTTTATGTTCCCTTCACCCTATGTATTTTTTGCCGGATGATGAGAAGGCATTAGCTTGACATTAATTTGGATGAAAGTTCAGAGTTACTCAGACGGCAATGTCTAGGAGACTTATTGGCGACCGAGCCCAAGTTTCCTATGAAAATGGGTTTTTTAGCTTTCTTTGGCTACCTATGAACTTGCTAAAACTATAATTATTTAGTTAAATAATCTATTCTCTATATTCTGAATTCATAATGATTTTAAACATTAAACAACGCTTTCATGGTACCTGAGTTGGGAATGTTGCTGTATGGCTGATTTGAGGACTTCCGAACGGGCTAATGCTATTAGAGTGTTGCATGTTGATGATGACCCAACTATACTAGAGATTTCGAGGCAGATTTTGATGGATATGGATGGGAGCTTCGAGATTGAAGGTGTATGTTGTGTAGATGAAGCCTTCAAGAAGCTATCAGCTGGGACTTTTGACGTTGTGGTTTCTGATTATGAAATGCCACAAAAAGACGGACTCCAATTCCTAGAGGAGCTACGTGAACAGGAAAACAAAATTCCTTTTATTCTATTTACTGGCAAAGGAAGAGAAGAAGTAGCCATCAAAGCGCTGAACTTGGGCGCAGAAGGATACTATCACAAGCAAGGTTCACCTGAAACCGTCTACGGCGAACTTTCTCACGGCATTCGGTTAGTTACAGAAAGAGCGAAAGCAAAATCAGCTTTAGTAGAGTGCGATAACCGCTATCGCATTATTTTGGAGCAAGCCGCAGAAGCCATTTTAATACATGACAAAAACGGTCAAGTCGTGGATGTAAACCTTCAGGCATGCAAAAGCCTCGGATACACAAGAAAAGAACTCCTCAAAATGAGTATTCCAGACATCTCTCCAGAAGCAAAAGAGATTGACAAGGGAAATCTGACATGGACCAAGGTACTTTCGGGGCAATCCGTCACTTTTGAGAGCACTCAAAAACGTAAAGATGGAAGCTTATTTTGTGTAGAAGTATGCTTAAGCCCAATAACCGTGGGTAAAGAGACATTGATTATTGCGTTTGCACGAGATATAGACGCACGCAAAAAGGCTGAACAAGAACTGCAGAATTTGAAAGAATTTAACGAAAGTGTGATTGATTCAATTTCTGAAGTTCTGTTGGTTATTGATCCCAAAGACTACCGAATTTTAGCAGTGAACGGTGAAGCCGAAAGGGAATTGAAGTCAAGAAAAGAAGATTTGGTTGGCAAAACCTGTTACGAAGTAACCCATAATTGCTCATCGCCCTGCGAGGAACCTCACCATTGCCCACTCCAAGAGGCTTTGGCAACAGGAAAAGTCACTACTGCCAATCATGTTCACTTTGACAAAGACCATAATAAAATGGATGTTGCAATCTCAGTTTATCCATACAGGAACATGCAAGGTGAGATAACCAGAGTGATTCACCTTTCCCGAAACATTACGGAACACAAAAAAACGGAGGAGGAACTGAAAATTGCTGCGAACATTTTTGATTTGGCTACTGACTCAATTATGGTTATTGATATGGACGGAAAAATCGTCAACTTCAACGAAGCCGCTTACAAGTTGTACGGTTACACTAAAGACGAAATGGCAAAAATGAATATTAGGGACATAGATACACCTGAAACTGCCTCCCAAATTGAATCCAGAGTCAAGTTGTTGCTCGAAAGGGGTAGTGCAGTTTTTGAAACTGTGCAAGTGTGTAAAGACAAAACCTTGCTTCCAACAGAAATTCACGCCCGTATTATCAATTTAAAGGGCAAAAAACTAATCCTTAGCGTAATCAGAGACATATCTGAACGCAAGAAAGCAGAGACAACTTTAAGGGCATCTGAGGAAAAACACAGGAAACTGTTTGAGGGATCAGCAGATGCCATATTTTTAGCTGATGCTGAGACTGGCATACTGATTGATTGTAATCCTGCCGCTTTAGAGTTGGTTGGTCGAGAAAAATCGGAAATCGTTGGTCAACATCAACGTATGCTTCATCCACCACATGAAATTGAAGGAGACACTGCAAGAGTTTTCAAGCAACATCTTAAGCAAGATGGTGTTCTTGAAACACAGGTTATCACGAAAACAGGGGAAATTAAAGACGTTACAATTAAATCCAACCGCATTGTTGTTGGTGGGCGAATAGTGCTTCAAGGAGTATTTAGAGACACAACAGAACGCAAAAAAGTGGAAAAGAAGCTACAGATCAGTGAAGAACGGGTGAGGCAGGCGCAGAAAGTTGCCCATATCGGTGACTGGGATTGGAACGTTAAAACAGGTGTTCTGGTTTGGGGTGAGGAGACCTACAAATTATTTGGTTTTCCACTCGATATGGTTCCGTCTGTGGACAAGTTTTTGGCTGCGGTTCATCCTGCCGATGTTGCGTTTGTTAGGCAATCTATAGAGGATGCATTGAATGGGAAGCCCTACAATATCGATATGCGTATTATCCGGGCTGATGGCGCTTTGAGGGCAGCTAATGCAACTGGGGAAGTTGAATTTGACACCCAAGGCAAACCTATTCGAATGTTTGGCATGATCCAAGATATAACTGAGCGCAAGAAGGTTGAAGAGGAGCTGAAAATGGCTGCGCACATCTTTGACTTAGCCACTGACTCGATTTTTGTTCATGACATAGAAGGTAACATTGTTAACTTCAACGAGGCAGCTTACAAGTTGCGAGGCTACAGTAAAGATGAAATGGCTAAAATGAATATTCTAGACCTGGATGTACCTGAATCTGCTACTCTATTTGAGTCCCGGATTAAAACGTTGATTGAATCTGGCAGTGCAGTTTTTGAATCTGTGCACGTTTGCAAGGACAAAACCTTGTTGCCAGTAGAAATTCAAGCCCGAGTAGTCGATTTTGAAGGCAAAAAACTGATTCTTGCTATAGCTAGAGATATTTCCGAGCGCATGAAAGCTGAAGAAGAACTGAATCGGATGATGGATCAGTTGGTGTTGGTTAATGAAAAACTGGGTGTTGTGGGCAGCTTGACTAGGCATGATGTTCGTAATAAGCTTTCGGCGGTGACTGGGTATGCGTATTTGCTGAAGAAGAAGCATGCTGACCAGGTTGATGTTGTTGAAGGGTTAAGTAAGATAGAGCAGGCTGTTAAAGAAGCGGTGAAGATTTTTGAGTTCTCCAAAATGTACGAACAGATAGGCGCTGAAGAACTAGTTTATGTTAATGTTGAAGAGAAACTAAATGAAGCTGTTGTTCTCTTCTCTGGGCCTTTGCCAAAGATAATTAATGATTGCCATGGGTTGAATTTGCTTGCAGATTCGTTTGTTAGGCAACTATTCTATAATTTAATGGATAACACAAGAAAGTACGGTGAAAAATCCACAACAATCCGAGCGTACTTTGAGAAGGCAGAGTCAGGTACATCCAGGT
>JAMDCS010000037.1 GCA_023488835.1 Candidatus Bathyarchaeota archaeon | reverse complement strand
TACGGTTGGTGAAGTGGTTCCATCAAGATTAGGCGGCATCTGCAAAATTAAAGCGCTCAGCGACAAATACGCTTCCGTAACTGACCCTAAAAGCGGCAAAACAGAAAAAACCGAAATCACCCGAGTCGTCAAAAACGGCGCGAACGTTGACTACAACCGCAGAGGCGTCATCACAAAAGGCGCTGAAATCGAGACTGCATTGGGGCTTGCAAAAGTTACTAGTCGACCCGGCAGCGACGGCATAATCAACGCTGTTCTGATAACCAAAGAGAAAGCTTAAAAAATATTTCTTTTTAATGTTTTTTAATGTTAGCTGGCTGTTGAGCCTGCTGGCTTTTAATTTTCATTAACTGTTTCGCTAACTTTTTAATTATCGCTTCTTTGGCTTCTTTTTTCTCAACCAGCAACATACCTGTCTTAGCCCAAGGCGTTTTGGGAAAATGAGCTTCAGCGTTAAGTTCGTTTTTTAAGCCCAGTTTATCCGCGGCTTCTTTGATTTCTGCTATTTTTGGAGACTGCACAGCTTGACTTTTGGGGACTCGGCGTCCTTCCTCACGTGATTTATTTACGTCGAAGTAGATTGGCCAGATTATTGCTTTATCGAGTTTTCTCATGTATTTCACCATTATTTGTGAGCGTAATAAGCGATTAGTTTTTCGCCGACTTCGTTTACACGTACGAATCCGAAGCGTTCAAACTGTATGATGGCGTCTGGCTTTAACTTTTTGCAATCAGCTTCAGCAAACCCCTCGGTAACTGACGCATCGGGCATGACCACTTGGCTTGGAAACTCTGTGCCTTTGGGTATCCACTGGATGAGTTGGACTTTGATTTTTCGTACGTCCTCGTAGGATTCGCTGGCAAACTTTGCGGTCACGGAATTGTCTGTTTTGCTTTCTATTTTGACGTTGAAGAGCTCCATGAGCCTGACCATTTTTTCGGGTTCCAATGCTTCTGTGTCCTTCTTTGAAACCCAAAAGCTCACCGCTTTATCCTCGTCTTTTGGGACTACAGTATATTCCCTGAATCCTTGTTCGGGTTTTTCCGGATGCAGGGGCAATTTGGAGGTGAAACTTTTTGGCACCTGCAAAACCTTTAGCTCGACTGGCTGAGGCACGAAGAAGTACCTGTCGCTTGAGGCGTCGAGGATTTTGCGGTTGTACGAAAACAGGTTTTCCCAACTCAATGTAACGTCGTTAGATTTTGTGCCTACGTCGATTATCATTTTTTTGATGGCTTCGGGAGTTATGCCTCGTTTTCTTAGCGCGGCAAATGTGCCTAGGCGCGGATCGTCGTAGCCTGTATAGAGGCCTTCTTTTACGCCTTGAACAATCTTTGACTTGCTAAGGAAGGCGCCTGTGATTTTTAGTCTCCCATAGTGTATCGCTTCAGGGTACGTCCAGCCCAGATAATCATACATGTACTTTTGGCGAACCATGTTGGTGTAGTGTTCTTTGCCTCGGATAATGTGGGTCATGCCCATCAAATGGTCGTCTAAGCCAGCGGCTAAGTTGTAGAGGGGCCAAACGATGTATTTGCTTCCCACCCGCGGGTGCGGATACTTCTTTGTATCGATGACCCTTAGGGCGGGCCAGTCACGGACGGCAGGGTTGGGGTTTTCAAGGTCAGTTTTCACCCGAACCACCGCTTGCCCTTCCATGTAACCGCCACCTAACATGCTATGCCAACGTTCCAAGTTCTCAGCGGCAGGCAAATCTCGGCACGGGCAAGCTTGTTTAGCTATAGTTATTTTCCTAAATTCTTCTGGAGGGCACTCACAGACGTATGCATTGCCGTCTCCTATGAGCCGTTCTGTGTATTCGTAGTAAATTGGCAGGCGGTCGCTTTGGATGTATTCCTCGTCAACTTTGCAGCCCAGCCACTTCAAATCCTCCCTGATGCTGTCATAAAACTTCAAGGATGGTTTTTTGATTTTGGGGTCAGTGTCCTCGAAGCGCAGGATGAATTTGCCGTTGTATATGCGGGCGTACTCATGGCTTAGAAGTATGGCTCTTGCAGAACCCAAATGCAGAACACAATCAGGGTTAGGCGAAAAACGCGTCACAATCTTGGGGTATTTGTCAGCGTTAGGCAATGGCGAAAGCCGTTTCTCTTCAGCCTTCTCCTTCTTCTGCGTCTCAGGCCAGTTCTTCTCAACAATTGCCTTCTGCTCAACCAACGATAAACTGTTAACCTCACTAACAACCGAGTTAATTACGCCCGAAAGCTCTTTTACTCTGCTCCGCAGTTCCTGTTTTTCTCCAAGAACTTTTCCAACCATGGCACCCGCCTGGGCTTTCCCATCATGAGAAACCGCATTTAGCAAGGCGGCTTTTCGAATAAGCTCTCTTAGTTCATTATCGTTTTCTAACGCCAAATCCTTTACGCTCGCTGAAATGTTACTTGTTTCGTTTAATCAAGAATTCAGCGAACGCTTTTAATTTTTCCTTAGCCTCAGGCGAGGGAAGAAGCTTTTCTGCTTCACTCCAGCTTTCCATAACCATCTTTTCCGCGGTTTGTTTCACGTGTTCCATGGCACCATATTTCTGCATTAGTACGATGGCTTCGTCGCGGAGTTTCTGGTCGGAGGTGTGCATGTTGAGAATTTCAATCAGCCGTTTTTTGTCTTTGCTGTTGGCTTTTTTGAGCGTATGAATAACCAATAGTGAGCGTTTGCCCTCAGTGATGTCTTGTCCGACGCCGCCTTTCTTCTTGGCAAACTCTTGTCCCGTCAAATCTAAGATGTCGTCTTGCATTTGGAAGGCAACGCCGATGCTTTCAGCAAAGCGACCCAGCTTTTCAACCAGCGGCTTGTTGGCGCCTGCTAGAACCGCTGCCATTTTTGCTGCCATGCGTGCAAGGGTGCCTGTTTTGTAAGCACACATCTGCAAATAGTCGTCTTCGCCGAGCTCGTCGGCGTTTGCTATGCCCCTGTGCCACGCGATGTCCATGGCTTGCCCCATGCTTAAGTTAATCATTTCCTGCACGTAAACCTCGTAAACATCCCGCTGCATCTCAGGCGAGAGTTTTGTTCTTTGCGCCATCAGCGGCAGGAGGGGCAGGTAGTACATGGCGTTTCCAGCGTTAACCGCGATGTCCATCTGGAAAATCTTGTAAGTGCATGGTTTGCCTCGGCGTAACTCGGAGGAGTCTTCTATGTCATCGATGACTAGTGTGCCGTTGTGGATGACTTCGGGGATAATCGAGAAGTCTAAGCAGTAATCTGACTTTTCACCTAACGCCTCGCAAATTAATAGGAACAACGCTGGACGCCATCTTTTTCCGCCGCGATCCAGCATGTCCCAAATGGGCTCAGCAATCGCCTTGTTGAGCGGCTCAAGCGTGTAGCTGTGCATAGGCGGGGTAACCTTGAAGAGAACCGCGCCCTTAGTGAACTTTCTTGGAATGTACTTTTCGATGGCTTTGTCGATTAAGGGTGCCGTCTCTTCAAGAAACTTTTCAATATCCACGTTAGCGTGCTCCTCTTTTTGCGTATTTTTGCAGGTTAAAGCCTCTAGCTTGCAGCCACTCGCCAGTTTTACCCGTAATAACTACAGGCATTTTCGATAAATCACTTAATTTTTCTGCTCCCACAAGGAATAGGGCGTTTCGTAGTTCCTCAATTAAGCATGAAAGTTTGTCCTCAGTTGCTTTTGCGCTTTTGACTGCGGTTTGAAGGATGGGTTGAGATATGCTGGCTAAACTTGCGTTGAGCGCTAAGGCTTTAGCTATGTCAGTGCCGCTTCTTATGCCCCCGGAAGCAATCACGGGCAACTTTACGGTTTGCACTGTTTCAATTAAGCTCACTGCAGTTGGGATGCCCCAGTCCCAGAAAGCCTCCGCTGAAAAATTCTGAACGATATTTTCTTTTGCGGATGAACGGTAGTATTCGACGGCTGCAAAACTTGTTCCGCCGACTCCACCGACGTCGATGGCTTTCACACCAGCATCTTCAAGCGCCTTAGCGTCTTCCGCAGAAATGCCTGCACCTGTCTCCTTAACAATCACAGGGGTATCGAGCGCGCCTGCGATTTCGCCGATTTTGGCTAAAACGCCCTTAAAGTTAGTTTGGCCTTCAGGTTGAACTGCTTCCTGCAAAGCATTCAGGTGAACTGCGACGGCGTCTGCGTCAATCATTTCCACAGTTTTTTTAACTTCCTTGATGCCGTAGCCATGAACAAGCTGCACTCCGCCAATGTTGGCGATTAAGAAGGCATGGGGTGCTTTTTCACGTGCCACTCTGTAGGTTTTTTCGAGGTTTGGGTCTTCGATGGCGGCTCTTTGGCTTCCAACACCCATTCCCAACCCAAGTTTCTCCACAGCTTCAGCGATGGAAGCGTTAATCTTGGTTGCTTCTTCGGCTCCGCCCGTCATAGCTCCAACAATAATTGGGGCATTAAATTTTTTACCTAAAAAAGTGGTTGAAAGATTGATTTTGGATTTGTTGATTTCTGGTAGCGCACGGTGGACCAGTTGGATGTCTTCGAAACCTGCGGTGACGTTTTTAGCTTGAGCTTTGTTTCCCAAGCAGATCCTTATGTGGTCTTTTTTGCGTTTGCCAGTTGTTTCTGCCATCTTAGGTCTTCTCTATTTCAGTGCCTAACACGCTTTGGTCTGTTAGTGCTCTGTAAATAGATAACCCTTTTGTGGCTCCCGTAACAGTAACATGGACTCCCGCCTCGATTGCTGGGATTAATGCGGCTATTTTGCCTGCCATGCCGCCTGTAACGTCTTTGCCTTGGGCTTTGCCCAGTTTAGGCTGAATCGCCTTGAGCTCTGCCAACGTTAGTTTTTTGTAGGGTTTTGCGTCTGGGTTAGTTTTTGGGTCAGCATCGAATAAGCCGTCTGTGTCGGTACCAACAACGATTTTTGAAGCATTGTACCTTATGGCTAAGTACGCAACTAACTGGTCGCCTGAGAGGATTGTGAAGCCTAACTTTTCATCTAAAACGGCGTCGCCATACATGACTGGGGTGAACGCCATTTTTTTCATGGCTTTAAGGACGGTTTCGTCGAAGAACTTGATTTTGCCGTTCTCAGTTAAGAAGCAGGATGATGGAGCGATGCTTACGGCTGCAATCTCATGCCAAATCAACGCATCCATAACTAAGCCGTTTAGAACTGTCATAACGTGGTGGGTTTCAGCGAAGCCCAGTTTCTGGGTTGGCTCTTCATTGTAGCCCTCTTTTATGCCATACTTCTCTGCGGTCGGATGCCCAAAGCTGCCGCCATCGAAGACC
>JAMDCS010000141.1 GCA_023488835.1 Candidatus Bathyarchaeota archaeon | reverse complement strand
TACACAAAGAAACGCAAGCACGCCTAAGTTACTTACAATATTTGATATTTTTGAAAATAGGTGCCGATACGCGTCCCCCATTATATGGAAAAGCGGTTTTAAACAACCCTCTTTTTAGGGGTTGTAGGTCTGAGCGTTCTAAGCGTTTGATTATAGGTTCTAAAACTAAGTAGTTCGTGGTTTCTTTTAAATTTTCTTGGAATTAACGCTACAAAAAGAAACACTAAAATTTTATCTTGTGACTTCACTAAGTCGGTTGTCAAGATAGTCTTCTAAAAGTTTCTTGAAATTAGCATCAATTATTCTCTTAATATCCAAGGCGCTGAGTTTCACTAAGATTGTTCCTCTAAATTTCTTTCGCTTATAACGGAACTCATAATTAATATAGTCTGCTAATGTAGACTTTACAGAGTATTCTTCAAATTTTAAAGACGACAATGACATCTGGGCGTTATGAGCGAATCTGTTTCTTAATTCATAAAGAAAGTTTGCCAATTCCTTTAACGATTGCTCCTTAATTCTTTCGTCTGTAAGTATGTTGCACTGACAGTTTTTATCAATACAGCTACCACCACATCTTTCTTTGTCATAACAAAATAAAGGGGCAGATTGCCAGATGTCATTGTCGTCTTTAAAATAATGGGAAATAGAGCTCAATAACTTAAGTTGGTCTTCCTGAGTTAAGTATATGTTACTCTTGAAAAATTTTCTAAATTTGCTACTACAACCAAAATATCTTCGTTATAATCACGCCATAACTGCTTTATTCTCTGGTAATTACTTTCATTCTCTGCTTCTTTATTCTTTAACCAATTGGAGAACGGAATGTAGTCTTTTTTTGAGCTAAGCTTTTCAATTAAAGATATTGCCATCATTAGAGTCAAAATGTCTTCATTCTTCTTGTATCGGGATTGGCATATATCTTTAAGCATATTACCCGATGACTGCTCATTTACAGTTAAGAGCTTAATTGCAAGATAATATTCAGAAATATTATAAAATTCGTGAAATGCATCTTTGTAAGTCCCATAAGCATTTTCAAATTTTAAGCAGTACCTAATCATATCGTCTTCTGATTGATATATCTCTTTAAAAAGCGGAAAGTCTTCTTTTACAAAATCAACCCATTTCTGTCTATCATCTTGCATAGTGATTGTTCCTTCGTTTAGAGTAATAAATTTTATTTTTTTTTTGTGTGATGCAACGCTCATGACCTAAAAATAAAATAGTAGTCATTCCAATACACACTTGCATACGGGGAGAGATACCGATTGCCAACTACTTTAAGCCAAAAGGTTCCCAAAATTACTAAGAGGAAAGCTCTGGCTATATTTATGCTGGTTACATATGTTATTTTCATCATAGTTTTTGCTTTTTCAATCAAAGGATTAACATTCGATGTACTTTCTGCACCTGAACGACGTAGTTACTTGCTTCCTATAAATCTAAACCTTAACGGCACTATGGGTTTTGGTAATCCCGATATTACTCTTTGCCTAAATTTCACTTACCCAAGGGGCGCTTTAATTGTCGATGAGTCTGTCGATATTATTGGGTTATCCGTGCTTAGGGGGAGCGCTATGAGTAATGTAAGTATGATATTAGTAACCTTCCAAAATTGTTTAGAAAACGGTAGCTATGATATTTTTCACTTTCCTAAACAAGCTTACTTAGTCTTCAACAACTCAGACCATAACAGAGGTCTCACATTTGACGATTCTGGAAAAATCGTCTATATCTTCTGCGATGATACTCAAGCATACTGGTCTCTTGATGGCGATTTCAAGCCAATAGTTGGCGTTTTCTTTGCTGATAACACTAATAAAACAATGATAATCGATGATGTCATCATTCATGTTTATCCCAGAGAACAACTTACTCAAATGCAATCCAACAGTGTTAGCCTGATATTATCAATTGCTGGCCTCATTTTAGGTTCTGTTGTTGTCATTGAGATTTTCTATAACTTATGGGATGAGGATGGAAAATGCAAATATCCCAAGAATGAATTTGCAGAACCAGCGAAGACACAAAAACCTAAAATAACGACTGATAAACAAGAGGCAAAAACTAATCATGGTCAGTCAGCATCCAAAGCAAACACACGTAAGGTTAGTTGAAATGTTTACATAGCGGGGCTGATATGCGCCCCTCATTGCGGTTTCTCTTTATATTTAATAGATCAAAGTTTTTGCTGTTCTGTTTGAGGTTTGCTCCACAATCCGTCTGCAGTCTGAGGCAAACGTAGAAACCAAAAAGCAATCGCCTTCAAAGCCCCAAAGAAGAAGATGAGTAAAGGGAATCACGCCATCATCTAACACTAGAAAAACAAACCAACCCAAAATTTGATCTACTGTTATATAAGGGGCTACAGACTTTTCCAAGCACCAAAGACCCGTAACATGGAAAATAAGGTTCTTTTCAACTTGTGGCAACGAAACTATTTATTAAGACAATGCAGTGACAATACATAGTTTACTGGGGCTCAGAAACATGAAACTATTCATAGTTCAATTTCCCTTCGGCGTAGCAGCCTTCGACGAAAACAACGGCTTAGTAGAAAAAGCGCTGTTTCCCAAAAAAGCGCAGGATGCCGCAAAAAGCCTGCTTAAAACCGAGTCTGGAAAAATATCCGACCAAGTCTCATCACTAATCACACTTTTAGCCAGCGTGGGTTATGACACGTTTGCGTTTGAATCCGCCAAATTGGCAGAGGAAGCCCAAAAGAAGATGAAAATTGCCGTCGAAGTAGCCAAGCCAGCGGAAACCGCAGTGCTGCATTCACGAATGGGTGAGATTGCAATCGAATCAGGCTTTGCCAAAGACGAACAGGAACTAAGCGTATGGAACCGAAGTGTCAGTTTGGAACTTGCTAAGTTAAGGATTAAAGGTGCCTCAGAAAAACGAGATTTAATTGTCGCTCAAGGCATCCAAACGCTGGACAGTTTAGACCAAACCGTCAACCTCTTCATGGGCAGACTCAGAGAATGGTATGGCGTTTACTTCCCTGAACTTGACCGCTTAATCGAGAAGCATGAAACTTACTCACGGCTCGTTATGAACTTGGGCGATAGAGAAAGCTTTTCAGTTGAGAATTTGGAGAAAGAGAACATTCCAAAAGAACGAACCCAACTTGTTGCGAAAGCAGCCGAATCATCAATGGGCGCAGACGTCGCAGAATCCGATTTGGAGATGGTACAAGCCTTAGCCAAGGATGTTCTTGACTTCTATTTGTTGCGCAAGAACATGGAAGATTATGTTGACCGCACCATGGAGGAACTGGCGCCTAACGTACGTGCAGTTGCAGGCGCACTTTTGGGTGCACGCTTAATCGCCATGGCTGGAAGTTTGCGAAACTTGGCTATGAGGCCAGCAAGCACCATACAAGTCATAGGCGCAGAAAAAGCCCTCTTCCGCAGCCTAAAAACAGGAGCCCGCCCACCCAAACACGGCTTAATCTTCCAACACACCCTACTCCACGATGCGAAAAGGTGGCAGAGAGGAAAAATCGCAAGAGTCATCGCAGGCAAACTCGCCATCGCCGCCAGAACAGACGCTTTCGGAGGAGGCCACTACATCGGAGACAAACTAAAAGCAGACATTAACAAACGCATAGAAGAAATACACGTAAAGTACAAGGAGCCACCTGCACCAAAGGAACCTAAACCCAGACCCGCAGGGTTCGAACGCCGAGAACAACGACCTCCAAGAAGAGATGAAGGCGGATTCAGAGGTGGTCAAGGTTTCAGGGACCGCGACCGAGGCAGAAGACCACGCTATGGGGGTGGAGGCGGCGGTTATGGTGGGGGAAGAGACAGAGGTGACCGTCGCGGTGGCGGCGGCCAAAATCGGGGACAAGACAGACGTGCACCTCAAAGTTAAACCGCATCCCCAATTCAAAGAAATCTACCAAGTAAAGCTTGAAGACGGCTCACAACGCTTAGCCACACGCAACCTAACCCCAGGCTTGAGGGTTTACGGCGAACGGCTTTTCAAATTTAAATACGTCGAATACCGTGTTTGGGACGCTTTCCGCAGCAAGCTTGCAGGAGCCATAATCAAGGGTCTCCAGAACGTGCCCATCGAACCGGGTTTTAAGGTGCTGTATTTGGGGGCTGCTTCAGGAACCACACCCAGCCATGTTTCAGACATCGTCGGCGACGCTGGACACGTTTACTGTGTTGAGTTTGCTCAGCGCTCCATTAGGGATTTAGTTAACAATGTTGCGGCTTACCGAACCAACATTTCGCCTATGCTGGAAGATGCACGACTACCCGAGCGGTACGCCATGTTCATCTCAGGCAAAGTTGACACGATTTACTGTGATGTCGCGCAGCCTGAACAGGCGAAGTTACTGGCTGACAACGCAGATGTTTTCCTCAAACCCCAAGGCTGGGTTATGTTGGCATGCAAATCTCAGAGCATCGATGTAACCATGGATCCGAGTGCGGTTTATCGGCAGGAAGCCAATATTTTGAGAAACAGGGGTTTTGACGTTAAAGAAATCGTGGACCTAGAACCCTACGATAAAGCCCATGCCATGATAGTGGCGCAACATCTTTAATTTTTTTACAACAAGCAAACAATAAAAGAACCATGTGCTCTTAGAATATTCGAATATGTGGAGAGATGACTAATGGAAAAAGCACAGAGTAACATAGATGTTTTTGAGATGCAAGCTGAAATCTGCAAGACATTAGCTAACTCTACACGGCTAAGGATACTCCATGCCTTAAGAGAAGGCGAAAAGTCTGTTGGTGAACTTACAGATCTTCTCGGCTTAAGGCAGTCAAATCTTTCTCAGCACCTCTCAATAATGCGGCAAGCACAGATCTTAAAGACTAGAAAACAGGGATCCAACATATACTACAGCGTTGCTTACCCTAAAATAAACACGGCTTGCGATCTTGTAAGAGAGTTGCTAATTGAGTCACTTGGGCGAAGGCAAGAACTATCAAAAAACTTGGTTGCTCAATTAAGTCAAAAATAAAAAACATGTGTTTAGACGAATGAATGGTTTATGCGAAAAAGAAACGTGGGCTTAATTTTCAAAATGGAAAAGACATAAATAAGTTAACATATTCTAATAATGGAATATCTATAAAAAGGATGTAGAACAATGCCTGAAATGAATTTTGAAGGAACTGCCACGTGGAAAGGCGCCACAGAATGCGAACTCTCCATAAAAGGCAAAAAACTCGTAACCGTCAGCCCACCCCCATCGTTTGGAGGAAAAGAAGGC
>JAMDCS010000074.1 GCA_023488835.1 Candidatus Bathyarchaeota archaeon | reverse complement strand
TTTGGCTCATCAGTATGCTTGAGCTTTTGGTTTTTCGGGCATCAAACACCTACATACTGCGGCAGGATGGCTTGGAGGTTAAGCAGGGCATAATCAGGTTGCATTCGTTTGTGGTTACGCCTTCGGGTTTTGGCGACTTAATGGTCTACCAGTCCCTCGGGGGCAGAATTTTTGGTTACGGGGAGTTAACGGTTAATTCGCAGGGTGAACGGGAAACCCGGCTGCGGCTTGTCCGCTCGCCCTACACGGTAGCTGATACGATGCGGAACATCATGGGTAAACCCATCGTCCGCGTCGAAAGCCACGTTTAGAACATGGTGTTTTTGTTTTCGGCTCGCAGGGGAACAGGCTGCATGACATCCCAATGCTCCACCAGCTTGCCGTCTTCCACTCGGAAAATATCCACCACTGCCCTGCCCAAATCTGAGGAATTAGGTTTTAGGAAACTGTGGACAGCGACAAGGTCACCTTCGGCAATTATGCGTTTAAACTCCAGACGCAGTTCGGGGTTTGCTTTAAGGTATCCGGTGGCGTAAGCGATGACGCCTTGGGGTCCGTCGGGTGCGTGGGGGTTGTGTTGGCGGTAGTTTGCGCCGATGTACTGTGCCACGGCTTGGGCGGGTTTGTGCTGGTTAAAAATCATGTCTAAGCATTCTTTTGCTAACCGTTTGTTGAGTGATAGGTTGTTTCCTAATTGTGCTTGCATAAAATTTTTGTCTCCATCATAAAGGGTTTGCGATTACTGAGATAAGGGTGTGTGATTGCGTGGTGTTGACAACGGTTAAAAAACTTGGCAGATGGCTAATTTTAAGTGTTCAGGTTTTGCTTTAATTTCCTGTTATTTTAACAGATTATAGCCCTGTATCCTTGACGTTTGCAGAGGTTTTCTTAAAAGTTATGAACATTTCTCAAAACCCTTTAAATCCCCAAATACACACCCAGTTATCAGAGCAAAACAAATGATGGTGGATATGGCATGTTGGATTTAGCAATCGTCGTGTTGAGTTGTGTAGGTTTGTTTGCCTTGCCGTTCATATTCATGGGGTATGTCCGTTCACGCGTTCGGCACGCGCTAAGAGCAGCCGGCAAGGCGAACTAGCATGTACAGCACAATAATCCTGGATTACCAAACCAAAACAGCCACCCCCTGCTCACACAGCTGCATCGCCTACAAAACCTGCAGCGCCCACACCAAAAAACCGTAGCGTGCGTATATACATGCATATTACATAGCCTTATAAGCCGATTTCACCGATGGACAAAGCCCAAAAGGAGGCGAAAAAAAAGTGTTGAGTAGAGACTGCGACGGCTGCACTCTTCTGCACATGTGCAGTGAACGGTACAGAAAAGTTGGCAAAGATGAGAAAGTTTACTGTCCAGACGGAACAGCACACCTAGTAGACCAAAACTAAAACCCCACGTTACTTTATTTTTATTTGTTTTTGGGGCAAAAGCAGAAATGCAAGCAACCCACAATTACGTTTTGAATGGTGGTTGTGTGGATAAAGCCGATTTCCTAATGTGGAGCCGCAAATACGACAAGGCGTTTGGTTGGCAGGCGCAGCGGGAGCGGGAACTCGGCGCAAAATTCCGCAAGAATAAGGCTTTTTCGTGTAAGGATTTGGCTTCGGTTGTTGAGTGGAAATTTAGGGATGACACGGAGAAGAAGGCGCGGTCCTTGGCGTTGGTGGCGCGCAATGACGAGGCAACAGTTAACAGACTATCCAGCCAAGCACTAAGCATCCCAGGCTGCGAAGACAGCTACCGAATGAACTGCATAACGCTGCTCGAAGGCGTCAGCCCAGTCCTCGCCAGCATCATCCTCACCTTCTTTGACCCCAAAGCCTACTGCATCCTCGACGGCTACACCTGGAAGGCGCTTCTTGGCAACGTACCCCCAAACATGCAAACCACCCAAAACTACCTCGTACTACTTGCCGTCATCAGAAAAACCGCAGCCAAACAAAACCTCGACGTAAGAGTCATCGATAAGGCATTTTTCAAGAAAGGCTACGACGAATCCAAATGATTTTTGGGAAAGCTTTAATTGTTTTTGTAAACAGTACTGTTTACAGTGACTAAGATGGCTCAAGTTCAACTAAGACTACCGGAAAAAACCATAGAACAAATCGACCAGTGGGTAGCAGAAGGCAAATTCAAAAGCCGCAGCGACGCCATAAAAACCATAATCAACCTCTTTGAAGAACGGGAAAAGACCCGTGAGTTTTTCAATATGCTGCAAAAACGTAGCCAACAAGCCAAGGAACATCCCGAAACGCTTGTTCCCTTAGAGGACGTCTAGCTGTTTGGTTTTCAGGGTTCTATTGCAAGTTAATGCAGCCAAGGAGCTGAGAAAACTTGACGATACCAACCGGACAAGAATAAAAAAGGCACTCAGCGAACTCGCCATTGACCCCTGGAAAGCAGGAAAACCACTAAACCCCTCTGAATATTGGAGCATAAGAGCAGGCGACTACCGAGCCGTCTACAAAATATACCAAGACCAAAACCAAGTCATAGTCATTTCCATCGGACACAGAAAAAACGTGTACGACGACTTCTCAAAAATAATTTAAACAAAAAGCCGCCCGCCTGAACCATCGACAAAGCACTCTACAAAAAAAGACAAGACAAAAAATAAACTTGCAGTTATTTTTGTTACGCAAAATAGAAAAGAAAGAAACCCAGTATTAGTCGTAGTGGTAGTCATGAAGACCATAAAAGAAATAACTACAACCATCGAAGCTCTAAAACCACAACTTAGAGAGCGGTTTAGAGTGAAAACAATAGGGGTCTTCGGTTCCTATGTTCATGGCGAACAAACTTCCAAGAGTGATGTGGATGTGTTGGTGGAGTTTGAGGAGCCCATTGGGCTGTTTGAATTTATGGATTTAGAATTCTTCCTCTCAAAAAAATTAGGTGTTAAAGTAGATTTGGTATCCAAAAAAGCCCTCAAACCTCACATAGGCAAACGCATCCTTGAGGAAGTCATCATCGTATGAAAAAACGAGATGCAACTGACTACCTCAAAGACATTCTTAATTCTATAGATGAAGTTGAAACTTTCATTGATGATTTGACATATGACGAATTTATTAGTGACAGAAAAACTCTCAACGCAGTCGTACGCAGCATAGAAGTAATCGGGGAAGCAGCCAAGAACATTCCCCCTTCTCTAAGAGCTAAACATAAGGAACTGCCATGGAAAGAAATGGCTGGAATGAGAGACAAACTAATCCACGGCTACTTCGGAATCGACACCGAAACCATCTACAAAGCAGCCAAAACCAACATCCCACAACTAAAAGCCCCAATCCAAAAAATGCTAAAAGAACAAGAAAAACAATAAAACAAAAATCGCTGCCACGCCTGAACCATCGACAAAGCACTCTACAAAAAAGGCAAAATAGCAATCACATAAACCAAACAATCCCTAAGCAAACACCCTAAAATAACGGCAAAGAACAATAATAGAATACGCTATATCTGGGCTTCACATGGGACAAGAAAAGAAAGAAGAGAATACTTCATTGTTTGGAATAGTAAGGATAGCCATGGAAGCAATCGGATACGGCGGAACCTTAACTTCATCAGCATATTCCACGGTCACCTCTGGTGCATCCTTTATCACTGGAATCCTGAAATACCAAGAAACAAGCACACCAGTGTATCTATGGAATGCAGGCACCCCAATACCTGCCAGCTTCGTCAAAGAAATCGGGGAAGAACGCGCGAAAGAGGGCGAAAAAGGCGCTATTTTCATCTCCCCTGCACCAACTAGCGCGGAAAACATTGAATCTTTCAAAAAATATTGCATCACTCATATTACCTTCGATGAAATTGAGAAAAAACTCGATATTAAAAGCAAAGAGATCAATGAAGTAAGAAACCGAATTGAAAACGAAAAGAACGAGCTTCTTAAAGCTGGAGGATATGCAAAATCAAAAGAATACGAAAAGTACATTGCTGGCGTTGACACTGCAGCGGATAATGTTTCAAAAAAGAAGACGCTTGAGAATTTCGTTGCATTTTTTGCCCAAGATATTTATTTAAAGGATATCGAAGTTGACAAAAAAACCTTATCCTCAGAAATTGACGTTTATGCCAAAAATGAGAGGACTACAGGCATATGGAAGGAATTGGGAACACCCATAATTTTCGAGGCAAAAAACTGGGAAGATTCAGTTACCTCAGATCAAATACGAAATCTAGTTTTGAAGGCAACAGGATCAAAAACGAAGTTTATAATCGCTTGGAATGGTATATCAGGGAAAGATGAGCTTAAAGGCGCTCGATTGGAAATAATTAAAGCAAAAGCTACAGGCGTTTTTGTATTAGTCTTAACAAAACAAGATTTCTTAAAGATTGCTGGCGGCGTGTCTCCTGAAAAGATAATTGAAGAAAGATACTACAACCTAATTGAAGATAAGGTCAAATAATGTTCTAAATTTAAAGATGCAAACTATCGGTCACTATCAGGTAATAAAATAACCTTATATCAAACTAACACTAACAAGGGTCAAGGGTGCCACATGCCAAGCTTTGATAAAATGATTCAGAAGCAAGCTATAGACTATGCAGAAAAATTGTATGAATCATTCGGCGTTAAGTCAATTATTGTACTGAAGGAAAAAGAATGGATAAATGTTTTTACGCTCATCCAACTGACCCGCCGGAAAGTTGAGGACCTAAGCAAACAAAACGGTTTTCTTGAAGAAAGATTGGGCAAAATTGATTATCCTAACTTCAAAGTAATACTCCAAGCAAAGCCTATCGACCAGTTCCGATCTACTATAACCGAATTAAAAAGCGGATATCTGAAAATCGGCGACCTAAACACAAAACTACTAGCAAATAACTCAGACACTATTGAAAACCAAAGGATTGGGCACTATGGGAACTTTGTACACTCAGGAGAATACGCTGAGTTTAATTACTGTACCGTTATTTTAAGCATGGATACAAACCCGTCCAATGTGCTCTATGAAGCAAATATCTCACCAACCTCATTGGGTCTGAGAGATTACGAGGATTTGGCGTGTTCTTGGTTAGGTATCAATAGTCTACAAAACCAAGTGAATGTTTTCATCACTTACCCACTCTACGCCACCATTAACAAAATTGGATATCAAGGCGGTAGCGAGGTAAAAATTTCATTAAAAATTGACGAGCATTTTCTCGAAAATTCAGCAATCTTTAAGAAATCTTGTTTTGTTAAGACTAATACAAAAACGCCTGTAGCTTTTGCTTTAATTATTTCCAAT
>JAMDCS010000078.1 GCA_023488835.1 Candidatus Bathyarchaeota archaeon | reverse complement strand
GGCGATTATTTCGAATTTATAGAGGTCTAGGGAGGCGAAAAGTGTGGCGCCGGTTATTACGCCGAGTTTTTTTAGTCGGTTTATTCGATTTAGGACTGATACGGATGATATATGGCTTTGTTTTGCGATTTCTTTTAGGTTTAATCGTGCATCTTTTAGAAGCAAGCGTATTATTTGGTCGTCTATTTTATCAATATCGACTGGGATGGCCATATTGTTAAGCCTTTTAGTGTCACAGGGTTAAATAACTATTGTAAAATTCGCCTGTATCGTTAGATTTTTAATTAAATATTCAACTTCGGTTAACAATAAATCATTAACACGTTTAAGGCAGCATTCTTAGTGGCCGGAGTGTGTGAAGAGGATAAGCATGCCACATTTGGGACATTGGTGATAAATTAATCGGCCTTCTTTGTCGCATTTCGGTTCCATTGCAATGTAGCATTCTGGGCAAAGTCGAGGTGTATCCAAGAGTGTTCCCTTAATGATGTTAGCTTGGCTTTTGTGATATAACTCTTACTAGAGCGACCATAAAGTTCAAAAGATAAAATTAAGGTTTTTTGCATGTTTTGAGTCATTTATGTGGTTATTTGGAGCCAATTTGGGCGTAATTAAGCTTGAATTCTGAAAAATCCTTTAAAGCGTTTTCAAGGTGCAGATAAATTAGGATCAAATCTGAAGGCGAAAAAATGAAAAATAAATTTGCAACGTTTGCAATAATAGCAATCCTATGTATAGCCCTAGTTGCATCGATAGCTACCGTTAACACTGTCAACGCCAGCGATACTGATGCAGAGTTAATAGCTACACAAACAGGCGCTGCAGGCGAAGACGGAGCAGACGGCAAAGATGCAGACTCAACATTGACTTACGGCACTATCGGTATCGGCTTACTGGGCTTAGTCGTTGGTACCTATGCAATCATAAAGAAACCTGGCGCCTAGAACGCTGAGGACCATAAATCTCAGCATCTCGATTTAATATCAAAATTAACAATTATTTTAAAAAATAAAAGGAGAGATTGAAGATTTATTCAATCTATGCTTTTGATTTATTCGCTTGACCAGGCATTCCGGGTGGAAGGTCTGGGAAGTTTGCGCTGACTTTCTGCTCTGCAACTACTGCTGCTTCTGATAGGATTTTTGCTGCGTCTTCGTTTACGTTATCGAAGTTTAGTGACATACCGCTGGTTGAGCCTGCTTCAAACATTAAGCCGCTGAGCATGTTGCCGATGTCGCCTAGTTCGCCTTGTGCTTCTGGTAAAACGCCACCTAAGCCGCTGCTGACGCTGCGTAATACGCCAATGCATGGGCCGAGAGCTGCGACAACGTCGCCTAGTTCGGATACGGTTCTTATGCGTAGTGCGACTTGGTCGAGTGCTAAGCGTGCGTTCATGATGAGTTTGCTCATTTTTCTGATTTCGGCGAGTTCGGTTGCGTAGATATTTGCGCGTGCTTGATCATGTTTTGTGTATGAATCTACCAGTTTGGAGAATAGGGCTTTGTCTTTTACTGTAAATCGCTCGTTTGCTTGATCTAGCTTGCTGATTTGTAGTTCAAGTTTTCTTGTTGCTGCTTCTAGGGCAGGTTTTAGTGGTGGGGGCGAATTTATGGTGTTTTTAATTGATGTTGATAATGATTCTCCTTGTGGTTTAGCTTCCCATTTCTTTGCAAATCGTTCAGACATAGTTAATATCCTCTTGATAGGCGATACAGCGGATTGTGCTTTTATTTGTTGCTAACATGGGGGTATATACGTTGACGACTTAGCGATACCTAAAAAGAATCAATGCAATTGGGTGCATCGAGAAAGGTTAGTTGCGATTTTTTCTCTAACCCCCTTATTTATACTCTCAACAATTGACTTGGAAAACTAAGAAGTAATGTTCGTTTATTGGTTAGTCAAGTCTGGGCTTATGCGGTTGCAGGCTGAATGGGTTGTCTGTTATGCACCTGTTTTTATGGTCGGTCTCTTTTTTGGCTCTGGAGGATCTACCTACCTCAGAGACGCCTCCCCCTCCCTTATATTAACCATAAATAGCGACTGCCATTGCTCTCAGAAGACCCCCTATCCCCTTGTACCCTTCAAATGGCGAAAAGGCAGTAGACCCCCTCTCATAGGTGCAGTGCATACATTCGGGCCGCTGAAGCTCAGTATACCTCCACGACAATGTGTTTAGCGATGGATTGTTGAGAAGGTTAGTTAGTGATGGGTTGACGGGGTAAGTGTGTTGGTAGGCCATCAGCCATCCGTAGTTCGAGGAGAAAGGAGAAGGCTTCGAAAACGGAAAAAGGTTTGCATAACTAACGGCTTGCCTTCAACCTTAACCGGTCTCTCCAATCACTAACAAATATAGAATTGGCATAAAAGGGATATATCACTTATGAAGACAAAATAAAAAGCAGAAATATGGATTTAGAGTAAGCTAAACCCTTGTTTAGCAAACGTCTAAAACGCCTTCGAAGATACTCTGGTCTGAAACACGAAGGTCTTTTGACAGGAATGACTTAAGTATACCCGAAAAACCGGGAAGCGGACCATTGTAGGAAACTACTTGATTGCCTTTTATTGCTTCAGCCTGGAAGAGTTTCTCTTCTTCTTTATAGTTATATGATACAGTCTGAGCGCCAACGGCTAGGTTTTGGAAGTCTTCCCATTTCTTACAATGGAGAATAACTGATTGACCACCCTGCGCAGCTACGGGCGCTGTAGATACGGGTGATAATGGCTGATCAAGTGCAGCCGCTGGGGAAGTCCTCTGAGTGCTGGACATTGCTCCAATCAGGTTTGTAACTTCCTTTTGTAAGCCGTTGATTTTTTCTTCAACCTTGTCTACTTTTCCGCTAATTTCACTTGTATCTCCCATCTGTTCGGTGACTGTAGCCAACTCGTTTATGAGTTTGTCTAAGTCTCTTTCATGCTCCTTTAAGACATTGACTATGAAGTCTAATGCCTCCAGAGCTTCATCTTTTTGTTGCGGACTCTTTGACATATTTATGTTATTCCCCCACTTTGTCTGACAACCACATAGGGCGTTAAGTATATATATGGTTAGCGAATCGCAAAGAAGTATCTCAGTAACTGTGTAACTATACTTATTGCTGATTCTGTACAACAAGAACAACAGATAAGCAAGGAGTTAGTTTCAATGCTTCTTTTGTTTTCGGATAATTAAAGATACCGCAACTAAGGTCCCCATAGCTACAGCCATGATAACAAATAATGTATTATAGGGAAAAGTCGGCTGAGCTGCATCTTGCGGAGCCAAAGATGCGTTAGGACTAGTAGGTTCGATTGTCGGGGTCGCTGTTGCGGGATTGGTGGGAATTGGAGTTGGAGTGCTAGGTTTTGGTGAAGGTTTGGGTGTTGGTTGAGTATTCTGGGATGGGTTTCGCGGGATTTCTCTTTGAAGTAGACCATTGAGTGGATTTGCAACGTTACCTTGGACATTACTGGCTCCAGCGTCACTGACGGTTATTGAAGTTACCATAGCTATCCACATGTTACCGTTTGCAGATGGAATTACCAGCCTGAAATTTTCCGGCAAGGGATTAGAATCCAGGGAATAAGCCAAGATCACGTCAGGTTGAAGCCCTGTTTCCATGGGTATTGCTATTGAGTAACCGTCTTGGGCTGTGAATTGGATTGAACTCGCAGTTGTATCGGCATTAACATAATTCAGTATATCGGATATTTTCGCTCCTGTCCATTGTCCAGTTGTTACTAGAGCGCCGTAGCAGTAAAGATCTGACACCACATTAGTAGGGGGCAAAGCCGTGACTTGGTCATAACTGAGGAGCGTTTTTTCGTCTGTACGATCAGTTATCAGTAACTCTGAAGGATTCGATGCGTTTGCACCTGCAGGTATTGTAAATAGGATAGTGATTATAGCGAAAAGGGCGAATAATTCCAAAAACTTATTTATGCTCATCCTCAAACAAAATATACCACGTGTCATACTTTTAAATGTTAACACAAAACAAACAAAAAAGCAACACACAACCTTGAAACAGCCAGAATATACGGTAGACATCTAAACGATAATTTTTGTGAAAAATTAACAAAAAATTGCTTGAAAGGAAGCTGTTCAACAACTGAGCATTAACTGTTCCAATCCTTGAACAAAGAAAATTATAAATACAAATTTGCATAAAATACCGCCTATGAAAAATAAACAATCATATTTGGGCTTAGCCGTCTTTATGTTAATAATCAGCAGTTGCTTAGTCCCATCAGTAGTCAGTCAAAGTAATCCAGCCACTCCTCAGCAGACTAACACGATAATACCTCTTCAAGAATCGTTCCAAAACATGTCCGTCGTCCTCAAAGGACCAGCCTTCAACGCCACAATCGACCAAAACTTCAACGTCAGCTTCACTTATGAGCCACAGATAAACGGTACCGATATTTTATACCGTGCAGACCTAGTAGTAAACGGAAGCACAGTAGCAAGCAACCAAACAGCTATTACACCATGGCAAAACAACACTATCTACTACAAGTTCGACGCCAATGGAACATACCTATGGAATATTCGACTACAAAACACCTCATACATTGCAAGCGCGCCTGAAGCCTTTAACTTAACTGTCGCAATTCCACAGTCAACTTTACTTTCAGTAAAACTAAAATCACCATCTAACGACGCAACAATAACCAACAAATTCAATGTAAGCTTCGTCTTCGTACCATCAATTAACGGAACAGACAAATTCTCCAAAGCATCCTTGTGGGTAAACGGAACCATAGTAGCTACTAACAGCACAGCCCTAGTTGCTGATGCCGATAACACAATCTACTACGAATTCCACGATAACGGAACTTATAGATGGAATATTCGTCTAGAAAACAGCACACACCCCGTTTCCGCAGCCAGTAACTACAATTTTACACTTGCAATACAGGAAGCATCCCCAACAGCTACACCAACACCCACACCAACTCCAACACCAATAGTAACAGCATCTCCAACACCGCGACCCGCAACAGCAACACCCTCTCCAACACCCGCACCCGAAATAGGCATAGACCTCTGGACCCTGATTATAATCGCCGTGATAGTCTTCTCGGTCGTACTGATTATCACAATATTCTTGCTAAGACGTAAAGCAAAGTAAAAATATCCTCTTTCTTTTTCTTTTTTAGCTTATTTTAGAGTGGTTTCCAGACGCAACTGATTGCCTTTGACGGACAAGCGTTGATACATGGTGTTTGGTTAGTTTCGGGTTTGCATGCAGTGCAAGTGTACTTAATTTTTTTACGGTGCACCTCAGATATGGCGGCTACAGTTTTGTCTTCTAAATCAATAAACTCGGTTACTAATTCAAGTGCTTTTTTGTTTGTTTTGTGTTAACA
>JAMDCS010000105.1:2507-5382 GCA_023488835.1 Candidatus Bathyarchaeota archaeon | reverse complement strand
CGTCGGGTTGGTGGACGATTTTTAATCTCGAACATTTTTTCAAGGAAGGACGCTCTATGGTCAAAAGCTAGAATCAATAATTCTTTTTGAGAGTAATCAATCATTCTTTTACCTCCGATTGGTCAAGGTTTTTTCAACGGCAGCAAAAAGTTTAGAGATCATGAAACTTTTCGCCACACGTTACCCACTTAAAGCGAGGAAACCAAAGCATTTAAGTTTTTCATAAATGGGATTAGCGTTTTATGGAAAAAATGAAATAGACTTAGTGTAATTATGATGTGCTGAGGCGCCCGCTTTGAGTGAAGTCCGAATAGTCACGGTGAAAATACCTGAAGAACTCTACCAAGAAATGGCATTACGCATCCCTGAAGGCGACAGAAGCACGTTTATCCGGGAAGCTATAAGCGAAAAACTGCAGAAAACACCCAAACCCGACAAACTCTTAGCCCTGCAAGAGCGAATGAATAAAATCGAGCAGGAATTCGGTCAAATCAGAAAATACCTCGCCGACCTCGAAATCCTAACCTTCCAACACGGAAAAATCAACCCTCACTCCTACTGCATCGACGAGTTAGACCACAAAATAATGGAGTACATGCTCCACTACAAATCCGCAACCACCCCTGAACTGGCAGAATACATCAAAACAAACCGCTGGCTAATCCTCAACAGGCTGCGGAAAATCCAGAAAACCTCCAAAAAACAAGCTGGAAAATCAATAATCGAATACTACGCGGGCGAGAAATCTGGCAAGAAGAAGGCTTGGTGGATAGACGAGGAATTAATTCAGGAATAAGTTAGCTTTAAATCGGATAGGCATGTTTGTTTGGCAGTTGTGGGCTCGTAGTCTAGCACGGATTAAGGCATCGGCCTCCGGAGCCGAGAATCCTGGGTTCAAATCCCAGCGGGCCCGCCAAAATTGCCTTTAAAACAAGTTTTTGATGTACTTAACGATGAGCTGCGGCTGGTCAAACGCTGTCTTCAACGCTTTGCGTGGATTTTTGATGTGGTTTATCAGTGATAGTTTCTTGTATTCTGCGAGTGCTTTGGCGGCTATCTCTTTGACTTCTGCGGGTGTGAACTCGTTGGTTGTAATTAGGGGCATGCCTTTGGGTTGTCTCGCTTGGGCGAAAGCGTTCCATGTCAAGTCTTTTTGGATGTACCCTTTAGTTTTGCATTCTTCGTAAAGTCTTGTGCCATAGGATGGTGTTGCCATGAACAAGTGCATACCCACATCGTAGTCACGTTTTAGCCTAAGTGCGAAATCGACGGTTTTCTGCATGTTCTGCTTTGTTTCTCCTGGAAACCCTATGATGTAGAAGGCACCTGTTTTCAATCCGATTTGTTTGGCGTCTCTGGCGAATTCCACAACTCGATTTAGGTCGAGGCTTTTGCAGATGACGTTGTCGAGGATTTGTTGGTCTCCTGACTCAACGCCGACAAAGATGCTGTTGGCGCCTGATTGCTTCATTTTCTTGAGCAATTCCAGGTTTAAACAATCTGCCCTAACACCATTAGGCGTTTCCCAACCAATCTTAATCTTCCGCTCGATGATTCCGTCGCAGATAGCTTCGAAACGATTAACGTCTAATGTCAGGTTGTCGTCTTCAAAGAAGATGTTTTTGACCTTAAACTTTTCAACGACATATCGAATGTGGTCTAAAACGTATTTTGCCGAGTGCGCTCTAAATCTCTGCCCCATGTGCAGGTGCACTGCGCAAAAGCAGCAGTTGAAGGGGCAGCCGCGGCTCGTAATCATAGATATGGCGCTGTCTTGGAAACTGCGGTAACCAATCTTCTGGGGGTTAAGGTACTGCTCCATATCCACCAAGTCATAGGCTGGGTAAGGCAAATCGTCTAAATTTTCAATTAGTGGCCGAGGAGGGTTCACCATGGCCTTTCCGTTTTGGCGATAAGCGATGCCTTGGATTTCGCTTAGCTGTTTTTTGCCCTCAAAAGCTTGAGCAACGTCTAGCATGGCGTATTCGCCCTCACCAATAACAGCAATATCCACATCTTTGGCTTCTTCCAAGAACTCCTTTGGAACTAAAGTAACATGGGGACCGCCCATTACCGTAAGGATGTTTGGGTTAACTTCTTTGGCTAAGTTGCTTACTTTGATGGAGTTTTCTATTTGGCAGGTGAATGGTCCAGATATGCCCACGATGTCTGGCTTTCGATTCTGTATTTCCTGTTTTATCTGCTCAAAAGGCATGCCAACGCTTATGGCATCGCCGTTTTTTTGGAAGGTGCCAGCCATAAAAGCGTCTAAAATTTCAACTTTGTAAGCGGCTTTCTGGAGCACCGCAGCTATGTACATTAAGCCTATTGGTAGGTTGCCTGCAGGCTGTTCTGAGCCTGAATAAAACGTCTGCGGTGGATTGATTAGAAGCACTTTCATTGGTTGTACCCAGTGATTAGTTAGTTGATTTGCTGGAGATATTTAAATTAATTTATTATGCAGGTTAGTGTTTTAACCATCATAGCGTAAGCTGATTTATGTCTAATTATCCATGCTGCCCTGCTTTTTTTGAAAGCTTAGTTGGCATGTTACTGCTATGCCACAACAACATAAGTTTATGAGCGGTTATTCGGCACTATTCATGTTAACTTTTCCGTAGTTAAGTAGGAGGTGAATTTTTTGAGTACACGAACTGAAGAACGAAAGGGTAAAATGACCGTTGCTGAAGCTGGAAGGAAAGGTGGAGAAAAAACAGCTTCAACGCATGGACGCGAATTCTACGAAGAAATAGGTCGCAAAGGCGGAGAAAAAGTCTCAATGGAACGAGGTCCCGAATTCTACAGTGAAATAGGCAGCAAAGGCGGTTCTGAACGCGCCAAGCAACACGAAGCTTCACGAGAAGGACAAGGCAAG
>JAMDCS010000105.1:0-2497 GCA_023488835.1 Candidatus Bathyarchaeota archaeon | reverse complement strand
TAACTACGGAAAAGTTAACATGAATAGTGCCGAATAACCGCTCATAAACTTATGTTGTTGTGGCATAGCAGTAACATGCCAACTAAGCTTTCAAAAAAAGCAGAAGGCAAGACAAGTCTTGAAGAAGCTGGTCATAGAGGTGGGCAGAGAGTCCGACGACTAATCCAAGCAGGAAAGGAACATGAGGAAGAATAAGCAACCTTTTAACTAAACCATATTTTTATCGTTTAAGTCTATTTTTCCCCATTCCTTGACTTAATTTATTTTTTGGTGGAGGTGATTTTTTTGGAAGAAAAGAAAGGCAAAATGACGGTTGAAGAAGCAGGCCGTAGAGGCGGTCTAAAGACTTCTGCAACTCATGGCGAAGAATTCTACAGCGAAATAGGACGCAAAGGAGGAAAGATAGGTGGACCAAGAGGAGGACAAAGAGTCCGCAAACTTGTCCAGGAAGGAAGAGAACACGAAGAAGAATAAATCTTAAATCCTTATTTTTTAAGTGATTTTGTATTTTTTCTTTTTTCACATCTATTAACTAGGTTACTTTTTACCGAATTCTCCATTTTTATTTTCGGAAGCTATTTTTCGCCCATAAAAAAGGGCTTTTTCCAAATGTTACTGTGTATGAACAGCCACATATGTTTATGAGGTATGGTTCAGGCTAGAAATTGAAGAAAAAGCAACCGTTTAACTTTTTTTGGAGGTGATATGTTTGGGTGAAGGCAAAAAGAAGGGTAAAATGACCGTTGAAGAGGCTGGAAGGATGGGCGGCGCCAAAACCGCTGAAACTCACGGTCCCGAATTCTACAGTGAAATAGGCAGCAAAGGCGGTTCCCAGCGAGCCAAGCAGCATGAGGGTTCACTTGACGCCCGTGGCAAAACAAGCTTAGAAGAAGCTGGTCACCGCGGCGGTCAAAGAGTCAGGAAATTAATCGAGGCAGGGAAAGAACATGAGGAAGAATAAAATCCAAGTCTTTCTGAAAGCTTCTTTCGTTAAATTTATTTTTCAAGTAGGAGGTGAATAGTGTTGGCTGATGAAAGAAGGAAGGGTCAAATGAGTGTTGAAGAAGCTGGACGATTGGGTGGTCAAAAAGGTGGACGAAGAACAGCTGAAACGCATGGACGCGAATTCTACGAAGAAATAGGTCATAAAGGTGGGCAAAAAGTTCGAAGGCTCATCCAGGAAGGCAAAGAGCACGAGGAAGAATAACCAGTTTCTCATCAACCTAAATTTTCGGCAACTTGAGAGTTTAGGAGGTGAATAGGTTTGTCTAGAGAGAATAAGAAGGGTAAAATGACTGTGGAGGAGGCTGGAAGGATGGGTGGAGAAAAAACCGCTTCAACCCATAGCGAAGAATTTTACAGTGAAATCGGCCGTAAAGGCGGTCAGAAAGTTCGTAGGCTTATCCAAGAGGGAAAGGAACACGAAGAAGAGTAAACACCCTAAACGTAATCGGTGTTTTCATTTTTCTTTCAATTTTATCTTTAAATTTTTAGTTTGGAGGTGAAAAACCACGAGTAAACAAACAACCACCACTAGGCGAAGGGGAATCGGTCAAGGTAGAGGGACCCGAAGGAAATATACAGATAGAAGCGGAAGGTCTGGGCACGTTAGCCCAGCAATAGTGGAAAAGTATCTGGCTGGCATGCACTATCCTGCGGAGAAGAAAAAACTGGTCGATAATGCTCAAAACAAAAACGCGCCTAACGACGTTATGGACCTAATAAATAAACTGCCTGAAAAGACATACACTTCTCCCATCGACATAACCAAGGAAATCGGCAAAATAGAATAAGCAACTACGCATCTTTTTTTATTTTTATTTTTTCAAAGCTTATTTTTTTAGCGCTCGGTTAGTAAGCAGTTTACTGCGCTTATGCTTGATGGGTTTGTGATTGCTTCTTGAAGCCCACATATGCTTAAGGGCTATCTAATGGAACTAGAATATCAAGACGGTTTTTCAGTTATGGAGGTGAAAGGGTTTTGGCGGTAAAAAATGATGAAGGAAGGAAGATGACTAGGCAGGAGGCTGGACGGAAAGGTGGCGAGAAAGTGGCGAGAGAAAGAGGTCCAGAATTTTACAGAAAGATAGGTCGGAAGGGCGGCGAGAAAGTAGCTGAGGAGCGTGGGTCAGAGTTCTACAGGGAAATTGGACGTAAGGGTGGAGAAAGCAGAGGAAACAGAAAGACTGGAACTAATCGTGGGCGTCGCGGACAGCGGATGTCACAATCACTGCGGCGTAATAAACGCGAGAATGTGAATCTATAAATTCCCTCTTTTTCTTGGCGATAGTGCCCAAAAAACTAGCAAAATGTTGAAATAACTTGGTTGTTTAATTTTTGTTTATGAAAAAAGTGCTCGTTCTTTATTATAGCCGAACAGGAAATACTGAAAAGATGGCAAATGCCGTTGCTGAAGGTGCCCAAAGCAGCGGCAATGTTGAAGTAGAATTAAATTATCATGTAGACACGGAAAGTCTAAGAGAATACGATGCCCTAC
>JAMDCS010000049.1 GCA_023488835.1 Candidatus Bathyarchaeota archaeon | reverse complement strand
ATGCTAATCCTCCTTTCACTTATCCTCCTAAGCGGACTGTTGTGGGTCCTAAATTTCCAATATCCTAACCTGTATCTAGAAAAAACCGCTTACAGCGCTTTAGCTTCTACTGTAATCTATCTCTTATTCAGCGTACTTTTAGAAGAACTCGTAGGAAAAAAAATCAAGGATTCAAAAACGCGATACTCATTAAGAAAGACTATTTCTATTCTTGGCATCGGCATTTTCCTAATAGCTCTTGTTAGCATCTGGATTGCGGAAACACAAAACATCCTCATAACTGTTGGGCTAATTGGAGCGGCAATAGCATTCGCAATTCAGGATATTTTCAAAAACTTCATTGGAGGCATAACGATCCTCTTAAATGGGCTCTACCATGTAGGCGACAGAATAGAAATAAACCAAAAATACGGAGACGTTATCGACATTAGCATTTTCTACACAACACTTATGGAAACAAGAGAATGGGTGTCTGGGGACCAAGCAACTGGAAGGTTAACAATGGTTCCAAACGGCGTAATTCTAACCGGAACATTGCACAACTATACTCGGGACTTTGATTTCATATGGGATGAAATCACCCTTCCCATAACTTACGATAGTGACTGGAACTCAGCAGCGACTAAAATACTTGATCTTGTCCGAGTCGAAACGAAAGGAATTCAAGAGAAAGCTAAGGAAATCATGCGAAATTTGGAAGGGAAATACTATTTTACTGCAAGGTCACTCGAACCAGCGATCTTTGTGACTCTAACCGATAACTGGATAACTTTTGGGATAAGATACATAACAGAGGTGCGGAGCAGAAGAGTACTGCATGACCAGTTGAGCAGAAAAATACTTTCAACCATTCAGCAATCTGAAAGCATTAAAATTGCATCGGGGACGATCAATATTACTGGGTTGCCAACGTTGAGCATAAAAAAAGATAACACAACTCCACCATGAGTATGGATTATTTCTTATGGGTTAATGGTAAATAGTCGTTTGCTTTTCAAGCCGATAAGCCTCAAGATTTTGACCCGCATGATTTCTGACCGCAATGTGGCTAGGTGAGAGGATTTCTACATTGGCCTTCTTGAAATCGCTAAGAATATTTTTTATCAGATCACTCTTAATGTTTACCAAACGGTTCGGTTGATCTGTGTAAGCATTAATTTCATACGTAACTGTGTAATTCCCCAAATCTCTCAATAGAACAAATGGTTTCTTCTCAGCAGATGTCAATATACCGGTAGTTTTTTTCGCAGACTCAATCAAAAGGTTCTCTGCCTGCTCTCGATCGGTATGCCTCCAATGAAGTTTTCTTCTCCTAAAGTCAATTGGACATAAATGAGAACTTCTTTGAGAGCGCTAAAATTCCTGATTTCCTTACCCATGACAGTCAAGTTAGGGATACTAATTATCTCATCCTTTATCGTCTTAATCCTTGTAAAAAAGATCCCTACCTCAATAATGTCCCCATAGCTGTCACCGATTTGGACGCGATCACCTACTTTGAACTCGTTTGTTCCTCCTAAAACAGTGTAGGCCAAGACATTTCCTAAAACGCTTGATGTAAATAAGCCGAGAACAAATGTTAAAGTTACAACCAAACCTGTTCCTAATATGCCCGCAATCCATGTACCTATGAAAGAGTAAGCCCAAATCAAAACAACTGCAACTATCGTGGCAAAATAGACGAGATATGTCAGGTATTGACCCAGTGATTTAAGAGTTTTTTGTCTATAGGATTTATCCCTAACTACTTTTCCGAGAGCTGGAGAAATCGTTACTATGATAGCAGGAACAATAATCTTTTTTGATGCCGCAAGGAAAAACCACGCGACTAACGAAAATAGAACTTTCTGTAAAATGCTATAGACGACAAGTTGTGTATCAGGGTTTCCAAAGACTGAGAGAAGTCCAAACCTATAGGCGCTTTCAAGTAAGATAAAAAAAGCAATTAATGCACTGACTCTTACCCCTACCCAGAATAGGTATTTTCCAATAAGGAGGGTGCGAGTATTTCGCTGCTCTTTTTGCATGTTAGGACTCCCCTCTCTAAGTCCAGTTACCGAATATTTAAAATCTACCATACTTGCAAGTTAAAGACATTCAGAATAGCAATAGTTCAAGTAAGATAAAAAAAGCTTGGTTATCTATGGCTTGTATTCTGTGATTTCGCTGCTTTGACTGAGTTCTTTTAGCGGTGGGGCAATTGTAATTACGTCGCCTACTGCCTGAACCATTTTTGTTGGCAAGCAGACAGTTGAGCTACGGAACCGTTTCTTGAAGCCTAACTCATTAGCAGCGTTATCTGACAACTTAATGTATAACTGGGGTACCTGCCACGTGTTAGTATCGAGAATTGCACCTTTGACTTCTCCGATTATAAACCCGCCTACTCCGATAACTTGTTTTCCTATAATTGTTTCAAAACTAATCAAGAAACTCACCAATAGAACAATTATCGAGGTTACTTTAAAATTTATCGAAAGCTTGACTGCACACTTTGATAAAGGAAGCATTTCAAGGGCAGACTTAACCTTCATAGACGTTAAGTTTTCTGATATATAGTTCAAGTTGATATCGCCTTTTTCCTTTTTCAGGTCAATAGATCTAAAAAATACTTAGCTCCAGCTGACCTTGAGCTTCGTCTCATTTGGTAATTAGCAGATATCATTTTCACTCACCTCTCGCCTCTCTTTAAAGTGCTTTTCTCCCGCCTACTTTTAAGGTGTTGAAACGTAAAGCGTAAGCCCGGGTATGCCGATGAAACAAAAACGCGCCTGGTTGCGTAAATGATGGGGAAAGACGTTGAATTACACTGTAGGGTTTAACTTTGCTAACCCATTGATTTTAAAGCCCATAATTATATTCACCCAGATAGCACAGCAAATAGATTTAGAAACTCGAACAATCCCGGGAAGTGAGCGTTTTGGTTAAGCTTGGATTCTATGTTATCAAAAAAGATGGTAAGAAGGGCGTTCGGAATTATGAAGAAGTGTATCTTCGTTTGCCCAAAGAGCTTCATGAATTAGTGAGGTGTCTACGGAATCGACAGCTTGAGATTAAGGCAACCCGTGAAGGCAACATAACCCATATCATGCTAATTGAAAAACAGCCTCAATAATTTGCCGCCGCACTTGCTCTTCTAAGGGTGATTTGGCTTTTCTAGTCTAGAAAGGTACCCGTCAAAACGTTTCTAGTCTAGAAATACCTAAAATTGCCCTCGGCAAAACACCGATAGAAGCCACTTCATATTTAGCCGTCACTCGGCTTTTTTTACATAGAGCTAGCAAAGTTGCTATTTAAAGGCGGTTTTCTGAATTTTGCCCTAAGGCATTTCTAGACTAGAAGCATTTTGCCGCGAGATTAGTGCCTAAAAAATTATGGGTTAATGTGATAGCCTACTTCTGACGCTCTCTATCTTCGCTTCAAAGTTGAGGGGAGAGCAGAAAACTTTGGCGCGAAAGAAATGCGGGGGTACGCCGCTTAAGGTGTTTAGTGGGAAAGAGGCGACCCTAAACCGCGTCATTCTGCTGATTCTTTTCTCGGGGCAGCTTTTAGCTAAATATGATTTGTTTTTGATAGTCAAGAGTACGAAGGGTTTTAGGAATAAGGATGTTAAGACGATTTATAGACGGGTAGATTTCTTGGAAAGGGGTGGCTGGATCGCTAAAGAGGGTGAGAAGCTCACTAAACCTGGGTGGCCTTCAGAATTATACAAAATCACCCTCAAAGGAAGGGCTGCTTTGAAACTTGACCAGAAGAGCATTGAGACTTTTCTTGAGAATGCCACAGATGAGCAGCTTGCAGAGTTAATTGATTTGCTTTCCTGACTTTAAAGCCCTTTTTCGTAGATGAAGACGTAGTAAATTTGGTTGTCTTGTGTTTGTTTGATAAAGGCTGAGAATCCAGTTTTATTCATGCAGTCTAAGAATATTAAGCGTCGTTTGCTTGGTTCCATGTCAGTGACTTCGATGCATTCGGTTATTGGTCTTTCTTTTTTGTCGCTAATTTTAATCGCCTCGCCCGCTTTTTAGCGCTTGATTAATACTTTCATTATTTCCAATACTTATATTGTTTCCATTGCATTAACAATTAATATTGATTTTCATACGTACAACATGTGGTCTATTTGAAAATTCTAGCCGTGACCAATTTAACAAGCAGATTCCAAACAACAGTTCCTAGCGAAGTAAGGGAAAAACTTCAGATAACCGAAACAGACAGAGTTGTTTGGATTTTAGACGGCGACAAAATCACACTACAGAAGGCTTAACGGCTCACTTTTCAGAACTAACCCCAAAGTAACCCTCTTAACTGCTCTGCTCATATGTCCGTTTTTTGACACTTGGCTTTACAGCGCTCACAAAGCCATCATGGCTTTTCGTTAATAGATGATTTTTATGCCTAGCCTGCAAGACGGTTTAGGTGAAAACAAATTGGTTAATTTGATTGAGGACTGGGATGTCCTTGAGGAATATGCTGGGGAAAAATTGGGTTTCTACCAGCTGCTTAGCAACGATGGAATCATCGAGGTAAGAGTTCAAACCGGACGGATCGGTTTCAAGAAGGAGTTCACGGCTGGCAATGACCCGTTGCTAACTAAAATTTTGGATTTTTGCAAGAAACGCCGCTTTATACAAATCAGCGAAAACATGCGAGACGACCAATTCTTCAAGTAAGGAGAGGCGACACTTGAGGAGACGGTTGAATCGCAAGCGTTGCATAGTCTGCGGAAATCCAACTGCTGGTCTTAGCGGCTATGTCTTTTACGAGAGCGGAAGAACACGGCTAGCCGCTCCTTTCTGCCAAGAACACCTAGAAAAGGCGCCGCAATACGCTGTCCCAGTCTTTGAGAACCAGGCAGCCCTTGATATCTTCCAAAAAATGTTCCCAGTGACCTATCTGCAGGACGTCAAAGGCAAACCCATCCTCTTTTTCGGCAACCACAAAACCGTTAACCAATAAGTTGGAGCAAAAGCGATGCCTGAGCCCACCGACAAGCAAATCGAATCTGTCTTTGAAAAACTAGTCTTTGTCAGGTACATAGACCACGTCATGTATAATCGAACTTCCGCTCTTACGATGCAACCACAAGTCAGAGAAGCCGTCGGCTGGCTGGTCTATGAGGCGAAGAACTACATCATCATTTCTTACGATCGGGATTCTGGGCCTCCAACGCTGCGTGGTGGCGACCCTAAAGCTTCGGGGCTGGTTCTGCTAAAATCTGATATTGTGCGTATGGTAGCGTTTTCGCCTGAGTTGAATTTAAAAAGCAAACACGACAAACAAGAGACTGAGTATGCGTTCCGACCAACGGAGCGAAAAACTCAAAGTGAAGGAGATACCAAAAGATGAGCAACCTCAGATTAGCGCAGCCTATCATCCGCAGACAACAACTAACAGTTGAAGACCTAAAAGA
>JAMDCS010000068.1 GCA_023488835.1 Candidatus Bathyarchaeota archaeon | reverse complement strand
ATTCGCTGGGAAATGATGCTGATTCCCGCATACTTCATCGTGGGCAACTGGGGCTACCGCGACTCCTACAAGGCAGCATTCAAATTCTTCATATTCACACATGCAGGCGCAGTCTTCGTGCTACTCGGCTTAGGCGCAATGTACATGGTTACAGGCGCCACCGACATGTTCCAAGTTCAACTGCATTAATGACCCATGGCACAGACATAGTAAAGTGGATTCTCATCGCCCTAACCGGCGGATTCGCCGTTAAGATGGCAATTGTGCCCGTGCACATGTGGTTGCCAGATGCACACTCTGAAGCTCCAGCAACGATGTCTGCGTTACTTAGTGGAGTCATTATCAGCGCAGGAGCTTACGCCATCCTAAGATTGTCATTGGGTGTGGTTTTCCCAGCAGTCAACTTAGCTGACCCAGCTTTTGCCTTAAACTTCCTGCATGCATTGGCAATTTTTGGCATAATTTCAGCGTTCTTCGGCTCCCTGATAGCGCTTGTGGAAACAGACATAAAACGGCTTATCGCCTACTCCAGCATCGCCCACATGGGATACATAATGTTCGGTATCTCACTTTTCCCCACAAACGTCGCCGCAGGAACAGCAGTCATAGTTATCTCATCCACCGCAATCGCGGGAACAATCCTGCACATTCTCAGCCACGCAGTCAGCAAAGGGCTCTTCTTCCTTTCCGCAGGAGCAGTCATGCATCAAACAGAAACACGCGACATCCGAGAAATGGGTGGATTAGCAGGCAAAATGCCCTTTACAACAGTTTCAGGCACTATAGCTGCTTTAAGCATCGCTGGAGCACCTCCTTTTGCATGCTTTATAAGTGAAGTTTTGATATTCGTCGGCGCTTTCCAAGTAATATCCTATGACGGCTTCTACCTGCTCCCTACAGCCTTCATGCTTGTTGCAACAGTGCTCTCACTTGCTTACTCATTAAGATTCACTTCACGTGTTTTCCTCGGTACAGCTAAATCGCGCTCGCAATCATGGTAGTCATGGTTATCTTAATTGGGATTTACCCGACGTTCTTCCTAAATCTAATACAAACAGCGCAATTTGGCTAATAACTAAGGCGATCTCTGAATGGTTGGAATCATAGATATCTCGTTACCTATCATCAGCTTAATAATTTCGGCTCTGCTGACAATTCCAGTATTCAAAATTATTAGGAAAAGCAGCCATAAAACCGCCTTAACCCTCGGCTGGTTCATAGCTGTCTTCTTAATTGCAGGTGTAGCCGTAGCCAACCTGACATTAACCTACTACAGCGTTGCCAACCCGACACCTCTAAACTTAAGCCTAAGCGGCGATGTATCCTCTGCAATCTCAAGCTCCTTCCTTGTAGACGCCATCTCTATTTACATGGCAATAATCATCGTGGCAATCAGCGCAGTCGTTTTAGTTTACACCGTATTCTTTGTTAACTCAAACGAGCGACCCTCAGACAGATACTTCGCCATAATGCTGATACTTACGGCAGCCTTGCTGGGCGCTGTCCTTGCAGGCGACCTCTTAACATTTTTCATCTTCTGGGAAGCAGCAACTGCAGCCGCAGCTTTCTTAATGATGTACCGAAAGAACGCGTTCAGCCTCAATGCCACCCTAAAGTATCTAGTCATGGTCATCATAGCCTCTGCGTTCGTGCTCTTAGGACTCTCAATCGTTTACGGTATAACAGGCAGCTTAAACTACGTAGCCATAAGAGATGCACTGAGTGTGACAGTTGCATCGGACAAAAACTTGCTCATTATAGCTTTCGTTTTCATTGCCGCAGGCTACGCAATTGAAGCCGCAATCGTTCCCTTCCACTTCTGGCTACCAGACGCATACCAAGCAGCACCAGCACCATCATCCGCGTTCCTCTCTGCTCTTGTTGACCAAGGCAGCTACTACATTCTCATACGAATACTGTTGTACATTGTAATTCCAACGGGTCCAAATGCAGCGTTAGATTGGACGTTTATGTTAGCCATCCTTGCAGCTTTAACTATGATAGTGGGCAACGTATTCGCCTTAATCCAAAACGACGTAAAACGTTTAGTAGCATACATCTGTGTGGCGGACGTCGGCTACAACCTGATAGCAATAACAAGTTATACCTCACTTGGTTTAATCGGTAACCTCTACTTCTTCTTAATCGGAGGTATCACCACAGCCCTCGCGTTCATGGCAGTCGGTGTAATAAACAAACATGGATTCAAAACCTTAGAAGACATCTCTGGTCTTGGCAAGAAACTGCCGCTTGCAAGTTTAGCACTCGTAATTGCTGGGTTATCATTTATTGGAGTTCCGCCCCTGGGAGGATTTATAGCTAAATACTTAGTTTTCACGTCGGCGCTTCAAGCAAACCTAAGCTGGCTGGCAATCATAGGAGTCTTGACAAGTGTCCTTCAAGCTGCCTACCTGTTTAGAATGATCCATTATATGTATGCAAGGAAAACCAGTGATGCAACGGTGATAAAAGAATCCAAACGCATACTCATCCCCCTCTTCATCTTGGCTGCAGCATTACTGGTCTTAGGGCTGTTCCCGCAAATAGTCTTAAACCTGATTGAACCCGCCACGCACCAACTTCAACTAATCATGCCACTGCCCTAAAAACAGCGTTGAACCACAAACAAAAACCATAACAACCTCAAGCCCTGCCCAAAAATCCCTCTTTAAGCTGAGCACTTTTCTTTGGTCCATTAAATAGAGAGGGTTATAGACCCTGAGAGCAGCAGTTATTTTCTGATTTGTCCACTGCCCAAGATAACGTATTTTGTGGTTGTCAGGTGCTGTACGCTCATGGGTCCTCTTGCGTGAAGTTTCTGGGTGCTTATGCCGATTTCTGCTCCGAGCCCGAATTGATTGCCATCTGTGAACCGTGTGGAAGCGTTCCAGTAGACTGCTGCTGAATCGATTTCTTTTATGAACTTCATGGCTTTGTCGAAGTCTTTGGTGAGGATGCTGTCGGAGTGTTTGGTGCCGTACTTGTTGATGTGCGCAATGGCTTCGTCGAGGTTTTTGACGACTTTGACGCCCATGATCAAGTCAAGGTATTCGGTGCCCCAATCATGTTCAGTTGCGGCTTTCACGTCGTGGACAATTTTGCGTGTTTCTTCATCGCCTCGGACTTCCACACCCTGCTTTCGTAGCTCTGCAATCACAATTGGCAGGTACTGCTTTGCGATTTTGCTGTGAACCAGCAGCTTCTCTGCAGCGTTGCAGGTTCCAGGGCGCTGACATTTAGCGTTTATCACAATGGGTGTAGCTTTTTCCAGGTCTGCGTCTTCTTCAACGTAAACGTGGCAGTTACCCGTTCCCGTCTCGATAACGGGAATACGCGATTTCTCAACCACCGTCTTGATTAAGTCTGCGCCGCCCCGGGGAATAAGCACATCAATGTACCCTCGCATACCCATCAACTCCTCCGCAACCTTACGGTCAGGAGAATTCACCACTTGAACCGCGTCAACAGGCACATTCGTCCCAGCCAACGCATCCCGCAAGACCTCGCCGATGACAACGTTTGAGTTCAACGCGTCCGAGCCCCCTCGAAGAATAACTGCATTGCCCGCTTTTATGCAGATTCCCGCCGAATCCGACGTCACGTTAGGACGGGATTCGTAAATTATGCCAACAACACCCAAAGGAACACGTACTTGGCTGATTATCAAGCCGTTGGGGCGTGTCCAACTGCTAAGGATAGTGCCAGTCGGATCGGGGAGCGCTGAGACTTCCCTGAGTTCTTTCGCCATGGTCTGAATCTTCTTTTGATCCAACGCTAAACGGTCAAGCAGCGCTGCTTTGAGTCCTTTAGCTTTGGCGGCTTCCACGTCGGCTTGGTTTGCAGCCAAAATCTTCTCAGCATTGGCTTCCAGGGCGTTTGCCATTCTGCAGAGCGCCGTGTTCTTTGCGTCCGCTGAGAGCTTAGCCATCTCAACTGAGGCGGCTTTGGCTTTTAGGCATATTTGCTTTATCATTTTTCTTCCTCAAGTAGGTGTATGTTGCGGTGTTCGATAACTTCTTTAGGCTTATCGGACCCGAGTTTCTTCTGTACCTCTTTTACTTGTAAGCCTTTAATTAGGTTTAACTGACTGCTGTTGTAGTTGGGGTTACCCCTTGCAAATTCAACGTGGTTTTCATCTTCAAGGTTGACTACGTCTCCCTCGTCAAAGATGCCGACAACCTTAGTTACTCCGACAGGCAAAAGGCTTGAACCATCCAAAATCGCCTTCTTTGCGCCCTCATTAACATGAATTGTGCCTTTCACAGCAGCGCCATAAGCTATCCAACGCTTAACGGCTGGCATGCGACTTTGAGGCTTAAAGTAAGTGCCAACATCCTTCCCCGCAAGAACGTCGAGTATAACATTTTCTCTTCGGCTATTCGCTATGACCACTGGGATACCGCAGGAAGTTGCGATTTCGGCGGCTTTGATTTTGCTTTGGATTCCGCCCCTGCCCAGCTTGCTCTTGCCATTGAGCGAACCCTTCAGTTCAGCAGTGATTGTGTCAACCGTTTTTATCAGCTCCGCTCCTGACTGCGATGGGTCAGCGGTGTACAAGCCGTCAACATCAGAGAGAATTATGACTAAGTCAGCGCAGACTGCTCCTGCCACAAGCACCGAGAGAATGTCGTTGTCGCTGAAATTTACCCTGTAGCCTTCAGTCCGCATCAATTCATCTACTGAAACCACGTCGTTTTCGTTTATTATCGGGACAACACCAATCTTCAAAAGCAAACCCAGCACGTCACAGGTGTGCACATAGGATGCCCTGTTTGAAAGGTCTTCAGCTGTTAGAAGTATCTGAGCAACTTTTAAGTCAAATTTCTTGAAGAGTTCCCGATACTTTGCCATCAAAACGCTCTGTCCCGTTGCTGCGGCTGCTTGCTGAAACGCCACATCTTTTGGCTTTGGCGGGATTCCCAACTCTGCGATGCCAGCTGCAACCGCTCCTGACGTAACAAGCACTACTTTGTAGCCTTGCTTCATAGCAACAGCTATCTGATGGGCAAGTTTACCCATTTCTTCAGTATCCAAATTTCCTTGGGTGTCGGTTATGCCGCTGGTTCCAACTTTCACCACGACCAGTTTTGCAGCCATCATATATCCCTAAAGCCAAATTGTAAATGACATTTTTTATTTGTAGATGCATATAATCGTGGTTCCTTAAAAAAGCACTCATAGAGAAACGTGCCGACTATTCAGAAAATATTTGGCTTTCAAAACAAAAACAAAATATGTCTAAAAAAACTCGTTTAAGGGTTTAGTTTCCCTTTCGGAAAACTACCCCATTGTTGAAAAAGTGGAGGCTATTTTGAAGGTGCGTCGTCAGCGACTTTTTGTGCTTCCTCTTTTGTTTCCCGTTTGCTGTACATTATGGCGAATCCAACTATCACTATCAAGACTGCGGAAAGAATCGCTGCAAGGACTGGTATTTTGAATTCTGT
>JAMDCS010000023.1:1256-5448 GCA_023488835.1 Candidatus Bathyarchaeota archaeon | reverse complement strand
CCCTCCCTTTTTTACATTATAGGTTTCTTATCAAGACTGATTGTTTTTGCGAAAATAGAGTCGATGGAGGTTCTAAAATTTGGAACTGGTTGATCAGCAGGAGTTTTACCTTAAGGGCATTTACCCTGTGGAGGTCCTCTCTGAGGCGAAAAATGGGTTGGTTGAGGTTCGGGCGAAAACTACTTTTCTGCATACCAGCGCATATTCAGACGGAAAACGCCAGGTTAGAGTGGGCGTGACTGAAAAGCGTTGGGTTAGGCAGGGCGAGGTTTTGAAGGTTCCGTTTCGTCATGTTTGGTCACATCGACGCCGTGTTGCTAAAGGGTTTATTTGATTACCGTATTGCTAAATGGCACTGGCAAAAGGTAATCCCTTCATTATCTTTCGATTTTCTTATGCTCTTGGATAACGGTTTCGTAGTCTTCTTTGGAGATTCTTGTAATACTGCCCTGAATGTAAGAACCGAAGTTTTCGCCTTCGGGAACAAAGTGCACTTTTCCTCTTAAGCTTTCCATGGGTAAATGAGTAGGCCACGGGTCAACGGAACTCAAGCGAACCCCTTTAACCCAATCATTGTATTCTTTATGAAAAACCGACATTAATGACTCGCCAAACCCAGTTCCTAAAACAGCATTCCCAAGCATGCAGTATCCTTCTTTCCCGCACAGATAGAAAAGCACCTTGTCGTTTTTTTCTAGTTTTTCACTATTCGGAGTTTTACGTCCTTTTTCCGTAAATTCTTTGATTCCCCATGCCTTATCAAGCATTCGGTGGTTGAAGATTTCTAGCCCTGTCAAGGTTTCGTTTCCATTACTGTCATCCCTGACTTTAAAAACCCAATAGTTTGCCATTTTCCTTATCTCCCTTTTTTAGCCTATTGAGCGGTTACAGTATTAGTATTTTTCTTATGTGGTTGATTGGGTTTAAGCTATCTTGGTATGCAACAGCGGTGTAAAGAGTATGCTGGACTATATGTTAACTGTTATATTGGCAACTCTCAAGAAGTGATTGTTTGATGCGGCAATGCTCAAACCAAACTATGGGGAAATTGTCGGCAAGATTCATCTTAGCATGCGTGGGCATTGCGACAAGCAGGGAAAGTTTGACTGGTCAAGCGCCGTTTTGGACGCTGCTATAATTAGCGGTATCACATTTTTCACGGGCTTAGGAACGTTAGCATCAAGCTGTGCCATTACACCTGATAGCTTGTGTGTTCTTTTGAGCGCGGTAGGCGCAGAGTTTATGGGGATTCTTGCTACCAAGCGCGGGCTAGTGAAAAAAGTTTAGGAGCGATATAAATTGGAAGCCAAAACAACCATCACAATTCCTGAAGCTTACCGGGTTATCGTTGAGGATCTACGTCTGCTGCAGAGGGACGGTCAAAACCCTAACAAGATGACGGAGAAACAGAAGGCGTCCACTTGGAAGAGCCTCTGTGACTTCGGCTGGATTTACCCCATAGTCACTAACAAAGACGGCATGTTGACGGATGGCGAGCAGCGCGTCGATGTATGCTTGGAGCATAGCGAGTTTTTCGGTCCCGTTCTGCGTTTACCCGTGGAAGATGTGGATCGGCGAATCCTGCGCCAGGTCCTAAACAAACTCAAGGGCACACACGATAAGCTCTTGGATGCTCAAGAATTCAAGCGAATAAGAGAAGCTGGTGGAAAAGAAGAGTTACAGGGCGTGCTCGGCATAACTGACGAGACCTTTGACCGCTACGATAAGCTTCTTGACGACGCAGAAAACGAGCAAGGCGCGCTTCTTGACAGTTCTTTCGAAGTAGTCGTTAAGTGCAAAGATGAGCCTCAGCAACAAGAGCGTTTTGGAAAGCTAAAGGATATGTGGGGTGAGGATGTACGGATTTTGACATTGTAGTCGAATGGAACAAGCCAACTAGCTTTCGTGCCCAGAGCGTCGCCAGTAGTTTCACAATTACCGCTGACAAGATGGATAAGCGGTTTATGGGTTCCCTTCCGATCGAGATTGAACCTTGGAAGATCGGCGTAATTTGTGGCCGAAGCGCAACGGGCAAGACGACAATCGCTAAGAAGCTTTTTCCCCAGGAGTTCATTAACGGCTTCAACTATTCGGCACCTTGCGTTCTTGACGATTTTCCTGAGGACCTGACGGTTGCCCAGATAACTGCAACTCTTTGTAGTGTCGGGTTCGCGTCACCGCCTGACTGGCTTAAGCCTTACGCCTGTTTGAGTCAAGGTGAAAAGATGCGAGTGGACATTGCTCGTGCGTTGCTTCTGAAGAAAAACCGCATAGTCTTTGACGAGTTTACCAGTGTTATCGACCGTGAAGTTGCCCGTATGGCCTGCATCGCTATAAGTAAGGGGGTTCACAAAAGCGGAAAACAGCTTATCGTGGTTACATGTCACCGAGATGTCGTCGATTGGTTGGAGCCTGACTGGGTTCTCGATACCGATAAAATGGTGTTTGGTAAAAAAAAAGAACACGGCAGCCGCTTGAGCTTAAAATCTTCCGAGTTGACGCTGACCTTTGGCGAGTGTTTAGGCAGTATCACTATCTGAACGAATCCATGGCTGTTGGTTGTCGCTGTTTTGCCGCTTTTCTAGATGGCATGCCGGTGGCATTTATCGCTGTTCAGAGAATCAAAATGAAAACTGAATATAATCGTGTTAGCCGTCTTGTGGTTTTGCCTGACTATCAGGGTGTTGGAATCGGTCGGAAACTCTTGACTTTTGTCGCTGAATTCTACAAGCATCAATCGCATATCCCTTTTAGGATTGTCACAAGCAATCCACAGCTTATACGCGGCGGTTTACGAGGCTGGCGTATAACGCATGCCGGGCGCGGAGGGAATATTAACAATCGAGGATGGCAAAAGTCAATGAGGCACGCTTACACCGGTGGGGCACAAGATCGGCTGACAGTTAGCTTGGAGTATTTGGGAGCGCCTAAGCCATGATGTCTCTTTTTGTTTGGCGATTCTACTTTTTGGTAGAAAATTGGGGGGTAACCCCTTGAGGGAAGCTCTTTTTAGGCGTCGACAGCGAATGGTCCGCCTCATTGCCATGGGAAACGGCTTAAGCGCCGTTGTTTCGGCTTTGTCTTCAGAGTTCAAGTGTTCGGCGAAGGCAATTTACAAGGATTACGAGAAGATGGATACTTGGGCGCATGCCATCGAGCAGGATAAGCAGTTAACTACGATTCTGCGGGCTCGGCTGGACTTTTTGAACCGTGAGGCCATGGGGTTGCTGACTGAAGATGGCGACAAAAAATCGCTAAGTGCAAAGGATAAATTCGTGAAAATTGGGGCTCTCAATACTTCGCTGAAAATTACAGTTGAGCAAATCAAGTTGGCGCAGGAACTAGGTCTCGTCGAGAGGAAGCCTGAGGTTATCCAATCTGCAGTTAGTTTGGCTATGCCCTTTGAGACCTCACCTGAAATCAAGGCCGCCTACGAGAAACTTGCTGAGACACAAAGGGCTGACAAGGATGCCAATGCAAAAGCTGAATCTGACGCCGGGCATTGATTTTCTGCGGTATGCTCCGCATCCTGCCCAGCTTCCTTTCCACGCGGGCAAAGACATCTATAGTCAACGTGCCTGCCTCTGCGGAACCGGGTCGGGAAAGACAAAATGCGGGTTGGCTGAGGATATTCGTTGGGCGCTGGATTACCCTGGGAGCGTCGGCTTCATCTTTGAGCCATCTTATCCGATGATGAAGCGTATTCTCTTCCCAACTTTGGAGAGCAAAGACTTCTTTGGCTGCCGTTATCCATTTACCCAGAATCCCTATGTGGCGGACTTTAACCGTGGGGATATGCGGCTGGATTGGTTTAACGGTTCGCAATGGTGGTTTGTCAGCCTTGATGACCCAGAAAAAGCAGAGGGTCCTAACGTCGATTATGCTCATATCGATGAGGCGCGGTTAGTTCGCCATTTTGATACTGCTTGGCTTACGGTTGTGCGTAGGCTTCGTAAAAGTGGCCGCTGCATGGTTCCAATTAACCCCGCCATCTGGCTCACCACAACAACCGATTCTCCCGGTAGCCCTCTCTACAATATCACCGAAAACCCTGAGACAAATTCGCCTGACATGCGAATTTACCGCTGGAGCATCTTTGGCTGCCTCCGCTAACTCTTCATCAGTCGTCTCACGTTTATAGAACTCGTCTACTGCGTAGGCTCTGCCGTCAGGGTCAAAAGCGTTCACCACT
>JAMDCS010000023.1:0-1246 GCA_023488835.1 Candidatus Bathyarchaeota archaeon | reverse complement strand
TGAGACCAATTCGCCTGACATGCGGATTTACCGTTGGAGCATCTTTGAAAACCCAACCTTGCCCAAAGAATTCCTAGCAGAGATTGTGCGAACCCATACGGGTGGCTTAGCTGACCGCTTTATCTACGGCAAATTTGCCACTGTCGCCGCAGGTAGCTTGCCCTTTGACTCTTCAAAGCACATTCGGGAATTGACTGATAAGGCGTTGATTGATAGGGTTAGCTTTGGCGTTGACTTCGGCTGGAGTGCGCCCTCCGCTATTGTGGTGAACGCTTTTGACCCTGACGGCAGAGCCTACGCAGTAGACGAGTTCTATAAACGTGAGACGACTGATGAAGAGTTAGCGGAGGCAGCCAAAGACTTGCAAGAGGAATGGGGAGAGGGAACGTTTTGGTGTGATGCCCGTTTTCCTCAGTCTATTTTGAAGCTTTGCCGTGCAGGTCTAGACGCTAAGCCCTATGCTTTCAAACGTGAAGATGGGCTGAGGGAACTTGGAAGCCGCCTAACACCTGCGAGCGATGGAAAGCCCCGCCAGTTTGTAAGCAAACGCTGCGTCAACCTCATCAGCGAACTGTTGGAGTATCGGGAAGACGTCAAGGAAAACGACCATGCGACTGATGCTTTAAGGTATAGTTTGCCGCTTGAGCAGGAAGAAAAGCCTTTCCTTTATGTGGTTCGACGCTGAAACTATAGGTGATACAGTTAAGATTCGTCAATTAGTCTTTCAGTTCCTACATTTTGGCTGCCCAGTTAAATTTTATGCTTACATTTTCGTTATTATCGGTTGTTGCAATACTTTTTGCTTCCAAGATAAAAATCCCGTCGGGATCGGTGTTTGTATGATTGTATCGAAAAAGCCAGCGCGCGCTTTTTCGCTTTCTTATTTGATAATGAAGAGTGCGTGCCTATCCACGATCGCGAATTATTCATTATTTTTTAAATTCTTTTCCTAAACTATAATATGAGTGATTATCTAGTTAGCGATGAATGAGAACTACTCAAAGGAAGAATCAGAGATGACACATAGCAAAAAGAAGAACATTTCGTCGAATTTACAGTCTGATATTGAAAAACCTCAAACATTAACGGCTAATGAAACAGTAAAAGCCCTAAATACTTCCTTTGAAGGTTTGACGGGAACAGAAGCTGAAAATCGCCTTAGACTATATGGCAAAAATACCATTGAGGAAGAAGAAACAAGCAAGTTAAAGATATTCTTTAGGCAGTTCAAAACGTTCCCTCTCCC
>JAMDCS010000075.1 GCA_023488835.1 Candidatus Bathyarchaeota archaeon | reverse complement strand
CTGCTTGAGTTTCGGGAAGCTTGGCTGATTTCGAAGCTGAAAAACACGTATGTATAGAATCGCACGTTGCTGTAGTCGGTTTGGCTGTCGATGTCTTTGCGGTTGTAGGCGTCTAAAAGGTTTTCTATGTCATCTAGAAGTTGCTGGCCTGTATCTGTGGTTCGATATGTTGTGTATGGGGAGCCTTGAGTAAGGGGTTCTTTTTTGAAGGGTTGGAAGTCTTTGGGGATTTCGATTATTTCGACGTCTATTGAGCTGTAGTCTTTGGACCTTACGCTGACTTTGATTTCTGTGTGGGTTTGTAGGATTTCGGCTTTGACTTTTTTAGCGATTTCCTTAAGCGGTAGGTTCTTGGTTTCTAAATATTTTGTGCCTTCAAACATTTTTCTCGTCTCAAAATTATGCGGTGCAGTCGACTAGTTGTTCGCCGTCGAAGCCTGCGCTGTTACAGCCTTTGCAATTCTCAGGGGACATCTCTTTGGTTGAGTCTATAGGGCAAATTTTAGCGGTTTTTACTATTCCTTTGATTCTTTGGTATTCTTCTATAACCTCTGATAATATTTCTTTAAATTTAGCTTGGAATTTCTCGTTCGCTTGTATGCCATCTTTGCCTCGATAGAGTTCCCAGCAACCGCATGGGGCTGCGGAATGTATGACGTAAAATTCGTTTGTTTTGATGTTAAAGTGTAGGGTTAATTCTTCGCCCACTCCAGCATAAAAGCCGAGTAGTTCTTCATTTTCTTTTTCGAATACTTTACTCATTTTTTCGCCTTCTTTTCCTCAGCTAGGCTAGCTAACTGGGGCTGGAAAGAAACGTAAAATTTTGGTTTTGGGCTAGGGCTGAATTAATTCTAGTTTCTAGTCGTTCTAGTCTTTTTCTAGGCGTCTAGATAAGTTCACGAATTCTTCTAGAGAAAAAATAAACTTTAGACGTTAAACGTTTATTCGAAACTAGTCGCTTACTAGGCGAAAACTTAAGAGATTTTTCGCGTTTTCGCGACCCTAGAACGCTTATTTTTTCCCTATCTTTCGTGCTTTCTTTTTCGCTAAGTTTACTGTAATTTACTGTAATTATAAGCCTTTGTCTAAGGCGCCAGGTGGATTAGCATAAAAGTTAAATGCAGTCGCTAGCTAAAACGAAAACGGAGAGAAAGATAGTTGAAGGACAACTTTGTATGCGGAAAATGCGGTTTTATTATCCCCAAAAAGGAAGCAATTATAAGCGGTTATGAGGGTGGCGTTAACGGATTGCATGTTCACTGCCCAAAATGTGATGCCGTCGCAGCTCAGTTTATCAAGTAAAAAGTTGAAGTACTCTTTTTAAAGGGACCTATTTCTTTAATTCATGTGCTGAAATATTTTGAGAACCAAATTGTTTAGGGAGCGTTAGGCCAGTCAATTCGCCATATGTAACCTCGTCGATTGCATTCCATACCTGTTCAAAGTTACCTTCGCCATTTACGCACTCTTCAATATTGATGAAGTGTAGACACATTTTTGAAAGTTTTAATTCGTCAAATAGGAATCGGCTGAAGTCCTGAACTTGTTTGATGTGTTGTTCTTTTTTCTCATAATAATGTTCGCGTGGGCTTAAATCAGGCAACCAAACTATTATGCCATCGTTTAGGCCTATTTCTTCATCCTCGGAAATGGCTGCGTATTTGATGTTGTTGGATCTGAGATAGGTTTCTATTTTGTCCCAAAGTAAACCGTCGTCATCCGTGTCTTCCTCAGTTTCTGTTAGCCTAAACATTGGGTGGTCGATTATTATCCTCATTTCACACTCTCTCCTTTTGAACAGTCAATCGCTCAGGGTTAAATGTTTTTTGTTTATCATTCTTATTTTTAATTGGAATGTGAATAATTGAATTATTTGCACAAAAATTGAGCTCTATTTGTCGTTTTGTTGTGCTAAATACCTTTGAGTTGTTGAATTCTGGTAAGTCTTATATGGCGTTACTTACTACTAGCAGTCAGGAGAACAATATGATTTCGAAATACGAGGAGTATTTGCTTAATAGAACCATCATTTCTGGGAGGCCTCATACCTGATTCTAAAGTATAAGGCTACGCATCTGCATGAGGGTGTCCTATGAAAAGAGCGCAACCTATTGAAGTGTACGAAATCTCGCCGGGCGTCTATAACGTCGAAGTTCCTGAAAAGCTCTATCTCAAGCTTAAGGAGGCGGCTGGGTTGGCTGGTTTTGATTCTGTTGACTCTTACGTTTCAGAGTCTCTTCTGCCAACTCGTTTAAACGATATGTTACATATCCGCTGAAACTGCTTATTCCATGTTGGACTAGCCATTTTTTTGGGGTGGCTTTGTAGTCTTCCATTAGCAGGTCATATGCTTCGCGTCTGACGGTTAGGTTTCGGAAGTTTTTTGGTGGCATTGGTTGTCCTTCGCGTTGGTTCCTTTAAATATACTGTAATGTACTGTAAATTGCTGTGATATATATAAGATGTTTGTATAGTTGTCGAACAGGCGATCCCCTATTTAAATACAGTAACTTACAGTAAAACTTATATTTGGAACGCGTCAAAAGGGCTATTTAATTACTGTAAATTGAGGTAAAGGGTGGAGAAGGTCAATGGTTCATCAAGAATGCACATCAATAACCGTGACATGCGAGGTTTACGACAAAATAGAAAAATTAGCAAAAGAAGATAACCGCAGCGTCAAAAAAGAAGCCGAATATCTAATTTTGAACGCCCATAAAAACCGTGAAAAACTCCGTAAAAAAGCCAAAGCGGAGGCACTCTAATGGGGCGCAGCGAAATCAACATGGATAACGTCGAAGATTCCTTTATTGCCCTACAGAACGCTAAGAAATCACGCTCAACTAGCGCATTTAAGGAGGCGTTTGCTCGTGGGGAATAGGTCGGCAGACAATATTTTGCCTCTGGGGAACAATCCAGAACTTACACATTTTTCAGATTCAACCAACCCCCAGACTCCCAGACACGAGCAAACCTTCACAATCACAGGCCTCACGATAGGAGGTGAATAGATGGCTGAAGAAATCACCATGAAATATGCTGGCAGTTCTGTTAGTAAGCGCAAAGACAAAGAAGGCAACATAATTGAGATTTACAAAGTAAAACTTCAAGACGACAAGAAAAAATACACCTTGACAATCAGCGAAGGCAGCGACGCACTTTTCGAGAAATACCCCGAGGACTGCGAAGTACCCATACAACTCAACAAAACAAGCCAGACAAAGCTAGTGGAGTAAAGATTTTGTCGAATCATGCCAAGTCTGAGAGTCTACTTGAATTTCTCCGCCATCAAAAACCTAAACCAAAGGTTACTTCTCATCATTCAAGTAAGCCTCAGTTTTTTACTAACGCAGAATGCCGCCAATGTTCCTACAAGCGCTCACATTATTGTTGGAATGATTGCCCAATAAATACTTGGAAAAAGTCCGGAGGCGCCTATTAGGATGCGCAGGAAACCGCTTTGGGTTAGACTATTCTTGTTGCCGTTTCTTTTGGCATTTGCCGGTGCAGGTTGGGTAATGTATTATTTTGGAGTCAAAAAAGCGGAGGCTAAGAAGTAAGTGGACAAGACGTTGCCGCCTTGTGTACAGGGTAATTATGATTGTCAAAACTGCTCGAAACCCTTAGTAGCGCAGAGCGGACTTGGCGATTTGGCACGTTGTGATGGGAATGGCAAGATCTATTTTTGCCGTTTTGCCACGCCCAGCAGCTCAACGCCTGCATGCTCAAGTTATGACTTACAAAGTTACGCCTGCACTCATGGCGGTGGGTCCTGCAATAAGGCCAGAGCTGGAAAAAGGAGATTTAACATCTATGAGCAGTAAGCCGCTTGATTTAGGCTTCTGTCCACGATGTAAAGACCTAATTCAGCCTGGTCATGAGGAAGGTTATGCAAGTAGAATTGTGGATGGCGTCTTATTCTGCATCTTATGTGCTCATCATATCGAGACTAACCAAAAAGAGCGGAAAAAATGGGTCACTTGGGCTAAAGAGGAGGCTTAAAAGATGGTTAACGGGGAGGGAAAAGTTGGTCTTATCGGTGAGCAATTATTTAAGGATGATAAAGTCGGTCCCTTCGCAGATGATAAGTCGGTTACTACAACCGCCGACGCCAGCACCCAAATCCCCCTAGCTTGTCCAGATTGCAAAAGCTTGAAAATATTTCGAAATGGAAAAACAACATCAGAATTTGGCGTCAAAATACAACGCTATCTATGCCGGGACTGTGGACGCCGCTTTAGCGATCCAGTTGACATGATAAAGGCAAAACAAACAGCTGAAAATTACTTATTATCTATCTCAAGCGAGCCTTTAAATTGCCAAAGTCGTAATACTGAAAGCGTTCAAGTAGGCGACAAACAAATAGAAGGGAAAGTGTCGAAAAACTTGATCGAAGCGCAGAAACAAGAATTATGCGTTTCGCAGAAGGTAAAACTGGATGACCACGGCATCGATATAGTAATTGCAGACTACAAGCAGTATATCCAAGTAGAGCATAAAACCAACGACTTAACCTTAAGCAAATATGTTTCCCGCCTGAAACGCTTGGCAGCTGAATTTAAAATAAACCTCTTTGACCCAGAAGACTTTAAACGGAAACTTGCTTTCGACCCTGTAATGAGCACATGGACAAATGGTAACAAAAATGGTTACTGTAAGGCATACACTAGCTTCGTCAAACACTATCTTCACATAAATGACGTTAAGATACCGCACTTCGAATACAGAACACCAGAGTATATCCTGCCACTTCCTAACCATATGGAAATGCTCTATGCAAAACTGAGCGTTCAGATGCAGGTTTTCTGCTTTGTTCTTATGGCAACTGCTGCTAGACCTATTGAGGCTCTTAGAATTGAGTGGAAAGACATAGATTTCGTTAGAAATACAATTGCAATTAATCACCCAGCTAAGCATGGCAGAACAAGAACAGTCCAATTGAAAGGCAATTTTGTTAAAGTCATCGGAATGCTAGCAGAATGGAAGAAAACACAGTTTAATATTGCAACTTCACCAAATGGAACGATACGCCAAAACAGAAAACAAAGAAATGTTGACCGAATATTTACCTATAGAGATACTGATGTGGCTGGGAATAGCTTTAGGCGAGCACGAAAACGAGCGGCTAAGGCTTTGGGAATGCCAGAACTAGAGAAAATCACGTTCTATAGCAACAGGCATTGGCGAGCAGTTCTTGAAAGATACCTCAAAGGCAATTCCGATGCAGTAGCAAACCTGTTAGGCGAAAACTCTGATAAATACGTGAAAGTCTACGCGCCAATCTCTGAACGAATCTACGGCAGCGACAAACAATGGGAGCAACCTGTTGAAATCTGTGAGATAGACCCAGACTATAGCGAAAAAATGAACCGCCTAGGACTTGAGGGCTATTTGGAATACAACTATAATCGCACGACAGGCAGGCATTATTTACGAAAGGAGAAGAACACATATTGACAGCTAGACCGTATCCCATCTCTTCAAGCAAATTAGCATATAATTCGGAAACACTAAAATGCTCTATGCAAAACTGAGCGTT
>JAMDCS010000028.1 GCA_023488835.1 Candidatus Bathyarchaeota archaeon | reverse complement strand
GGAATGCCTCACCATCAAAACAAAAATCATAGCCCAGCACAAAGCTGACAGGATTTTTCCCGTGGTGTCAGCAGCGTCCGTTATTGCCAAGGTGGAACGGGACAGGGAAATCGCAAATTTGCAAGTAGAATACGGCGATTTTGGCAGCGGATACTTAACTGACGAAAAAACCATGGTTTTTTTGAAACGGTTGCTGGAGGAGAATGGTGACTACCCGAGTTTTATCAGGAAGTCTTGGAAGCCTGCGAAAAGAGCGAAAAGTGAGAAGGGAACGTTGCAGAAGAAACTGGCTTAATCGGTGATTATTGTGTTTTGTTGCGTCAAAAAAGATACAATTTATAAATATGGACAACTTCTTTACTATTAATAAACGGGTTTTATACGGCGGTAACTTGATGAGTGAAAAAGACGTAACAAGATTCCTCCAAATTCTTGGTTTATCGAAAAGGGAAATTCAAGTTTACATGTTCCTGGCCAAAAGCGGCGTTCAATCAACTAGCTTCGTAGCTAAACGACTCAAGATGGAGCGTGTTCAGGCTTACCGTACATTCAAGAAGCTGCAGGAAAAAGGGTTCATTGAAGCTACCTTGGAGCGTCCGACCAGGTTCACGATTGTTCCTTTTGAGGCTTTAGTTGACAATTTTATTAGCGCAAAAAAGAACGAGGTCGTCAACCTCAACGATCAGAAACAGAATCTTTTAACAGCTTGGCAATCTATTAGCGCACCCGAATCAGAGTACCCAGTCGCTAAATTCTCAATCATCACAGGCAAGAAAAAAATTCACTCAAAAATGCTAAACATGATTGAGGAATCAAAATCTGAAGTAATTGTTCTAACAACTGCTCTGGGATTAATTCAGGAAGACATTGCAGGAATCTTCGACGCAGCCCTCACCCCATCCGAAGAACGCAACGTGCAAACCCAAATAATCACCGAGATTGCCCCCGAGAACCTTAAAGTTGTAGAAAGAATAGACCGCAACATTATCGAAGATAAACTTTTCAACATTAAACTTCGCCATGTCAACATGAGCTCCAAGTTTTTTCCCCGCTTCTTAATCAAGGACCAAGAAGAAGCGATCCTCTACGCACCCTTCGGGAACGAAGCCTCAGTTCTAAACCTTGAGGATGAAGGTTTATGGATAAACGATAAAATGTTCATTTCTGTTTTAAAAGCGTTTTTTGTGCAGATGTGGCAGAGCGGAGTTGATGCTTCAAGAAGAATAGAGGAACTCAAGAGTGGGATTCCAATCGGTGAAACCCTCGTTATCAAAGGCGTCGAAGAAGCATGGAACAAAGTCACTAAGATTCTTGATTCAGCCAAAAAAGACATCGTAATCATCACTTCTTCACAGAGCATCAACAGACTTGCCGAAGACGACCCTATCGTAAAATACTTTAAAAAAGGCTTGAAGACTCGCATAATGGCATCCATTGATCTGGATAACTTGGAACCAGCGCAAAAGCTTGCAAAAGACTATGAAGTCAAACATGTCCCCATCAGCTACCTAACCATGATGGTTGTTGACAACAAGCACCTGTTCATGTTCAAAATGCCACCGCTTAGCGATTTCCGCACGGAATCTGCATTCTACTTAGCTGACACATTCTACTCCAGCGACCCCAGCCAAATTGAAAGAGTAAGCGAAATGCTCGACGACATCTGGAAACGCGGCATAGACATAACAGAAATCAGCAGTCAAGCGGGCACAAAGCTTCCAACCTTAGAGATTGCGACGACAGAGACCGTGGCTAAAACCGTTGGTAAAATGCTGCAGAACAACGTGACTTCAGTCTTAATTACAGAACACTCTAAACCCATCGGGGTAATCAACGACCGAGAACTGCTAAGAGAGATTGTTGATGCACGAAAGGATCCACTGAAAACACTTGCAAAAGACATCAATTACACACCACTCATTTTGCTTGAAGGAGACGAGTCGATGATTACTGCAATGAAGCTCATGGGTGAAAAAGGCTTCAAACGAGCAGCCATGGTTAAGAACGGGCAATTAATCGGCATGTTAACTGAAGAGGCAACTAAAAAAGCAGCACTGCAAATGAAACCTTCTGTTCCATAAAGCTGCCATCCATTAACGTTCCTATTCTTTTTTTGAAGGCAAACAATTATTAACAAAAATAGTTCTACCCATAAGCGAGGCATAACTCAATTGAAACTGCAAACACCCATGATTATCGTGAATTTTAAAACCTACCTCGAATCCACAGGCAAAAGAGCTATTGAACTGGCAAAACAAGCCGAAAGGGCATCTAAAGAAACAGGCGCCAACATTATCGTGGTGCCTCAGTTCGCTGACCTTGCCAATGTGGCGGAAGCAGTTGAGATTCCAGTTTTTGCTCAGCACATTGACCCAATTAAACCAGGCAACTCTACAGGACACATTCTTGTAGAATCTATCATGGAAGCAGGTGCAGTTGGAACTTTAATCAACCATTCTGAAATGCAACTTAAACTAGCCGATGTGGATGCCGTAGTAAGGCTAACACGAGAAAAAAAAATAGTCAGCTGCGTTTGCACGAGCAACCCTTCTATCAGCGCAGCTGTGGCATATTTGAATCCAGACATCATTTCGATTGAGCCGCCAGAACTCATCGGAACAGGAGTTGCCGTTTCACAAGCACAGCCTGAAGCCGTCACCAACACAATCAGGCTTGTTCGCAAAGTCAATGATGAAGCAGTTATTCTTTGTGGCGCAGGCATTAGCCATGGTGAAGATGTTTCCGTCGCTTTGAAGCTTGGAACTCACGGCGTGCTAGTTGCAAGCGGCATTGTGAAGGCGAAAGACCCATATAGTGTGTTACGTGCATTTGCCGACGCAACAAAACATTAACGCGTGAAGACTCTTGAAGGTTGAACCTGAATGCGAATCATGCCTGCTTTCACGGGCACAGATACAGACATACCAAGCCACAACCAACCCTGCCCTGCGTTTCAGATGCTTAGCTGAAATCGTGAAACTGCTAAACCGCGAATTCAAACCCACCTCGGTAGCGGCAGACATCGGCACCAAAAGAGACCGCATAATCAGGCAACTAACAAGCAACAACGACCCCTACAAATACAACAAAAAACTCGCCAACCAAAAAGCGCTCAAAATGCGTCCGCACGCAAAAAAATATGTTGAATCAGGCATAAACCAGAAGGAACGCTTCAAGAAAGCCTGCCTCTGCGCCATAGTGGGAAATATTATGGAGTTTGATATTCCTGGGCACAAGTTTACTTTGAATAGTTTGGCTGGCTGCATCAGGGAAGCCGCTAAAGACCTAGTTATTGATGATATTGACAAGGCTTATGAGTTGGCGAAGAAGGCGCAGAGCGTTTTGTTTTTGGCGGATAACGCAGGCGAAATCATTTTTGACTCGCTACTAGTGGAGCAGCTGAAAAACATGGGCTTAAAGGTCACCTATGTCGTCAAAGGAGGACCCGTAATTAACGACGCCACCATGGAAGATGTGGAAATTTCCAACATCGACAAACTCGCCGACGAAGTAATAACCACAGGCTGCGACGCCGTTGGGCTGCAGAAAAAGGAAGCCTCCGCCGATTTCCTAAAAGTCTACGAAGCCGCCGAACTCGTTTTCGCTAAAGGCATGGGCTACGCTGAAACCCTCACCGAATACAAACTAACAAAACCTCACTTGCTAATGTTCCGCACAAAATGTGTTCCTGTCGCAAACTATTTCTGTGTTCCACGCGATAAGAACATAGCAAAGCTGATGCCGTAAAATGGATTTACCTGCTATAACTTTTCCAAAAGGGGCGCTTTCGCGTTTTGGCGAGCTCATTGAGAAGGAGTGGCTGATAACTAACGGTTTGGGCAGTTACGCATCCTCAACTGTGCCGGGGATTAACACGCGCAAGTACCATGGCTTGCTTGTTGCCGCGTTGGATCCGCCTGGAAACCGCACCGTTTGCCTCTCAAAACTCGATGAGGACATATTCGTTGGGAATGATATTTACAGGTTGGGCTCCAACGAGTTCCATGACATGATTTATCCCGAAGGTTACAAGCTAATTAACCAATTTTCCATCGACCCCTTTCCCACCTACAGCTATGATTTGGGAAATGTCCAAGTTACCAAAAAATTTTTTATGCCTAAAAACAAGAACGCCGTAGCCATAACCTACAAACTCACAAACAAAAATAATACAAACGTTAAAGTTAGGCTTTATCCGCTTTTAACATGCAGATACTATCACACTGTAGTTTACCAGGCGAGAATCCCGCTGAATTTCAATCTAAAAAGCGCTGGCACACAGTTCCAAGCAACTTTTCAGCGTCCACAAGCCACAATCGTTTGCCGCTCAACCGACGGAGAATTTAAAGAAAAAGTAAACTGGATAAACCACTTACACTATCGCGATGAAGCGTTGCGGGGCGAAGCTGATGTTGACGATTGTTTCCAGCCTGGGTATTTTGAAGTGCAGGTGCCCGCTAATGTGGAGAAAGAGTTTGCAATAACATGTGCTGTGAGCCATGAAAGCCAAGAAGCTAATGAAATTTTGGATGCGGTTGGAGGCACCCTCAGCAGCATTAAGGATGCCTTCAACCAAGAGTTAAATCAACGGGCTGAGTTGCTGTCTAATTTTCACCGCGACCATCCCCAGGTGCCGATGAGCGATTGGCTAAACTGGATTCTGCTCGCCGCCGACTCCTTCATAGTGGAAAACGCCGCCGGCAGAAAAGCCGTCATCGCGGGGTACCATTGGTTTGAGACATGGGGCAGAGACACCTTCATTTCGCTGCCGGGGCTCCTGCTGGTAACAGGCAAATACAGCGACGCCAAAGACACCCTGCAAAGCTACATAGAGTACTGCAAGAGCGGTTTGATTCCGAATTTCATCTCAGATAAGTCAGGCATTCCCGTTTACGACACCGTTGACGCCACCTTATGGTACGTTAATGCTGTCTTGCAATACGTCAAATACACTGGCGACTTCGGGTTTGTCAAAGATGAGTTGTGGGAAAAACTGCAAGCAATCGTTGAGAACCACCAAAAAGGCACCCTGTTTGGTATCCACTTGGACGAAGATGGTTTGCTTATGCATGGTCCAAGGCTCACATGGATGGACGCCAGCGTAGGAACCGACGTGATTACGCCCAGAACCGGGAAAGCCGTGGAAATCCAAGCGTTATGGTACAACACCCTGCGAACCATGGAGCTGCTCGCAAACAAATTTGAGGAACCCATCTTAGCTGGAAAGTACAGTGCCATGGCCAACCAAACCCGCCAAAGCTTCAACGAAAAATTCTGGAACCCACAAAACAGCTGCCTCTTTGACGTCGTTAATGAAAAATCGGTGGACCCATCTATTCGTCCCAACCAGATATTTGCTGTCTCACTCGAATACACCATGCTGGACAGTGAAAAATGCCAAAAAGTCGTTACGGTAGTGAATCGCGAGCTTGTGACGCCTTACGGATTAAGGACACTGTCGTTAGGTGACCCCAAATTTGTCGGGAAATGTGCGGGTGACAGCAGGAGCAGGGATATGGCTTACCATAATGGCACGATTTGGCCTTGGCTCTTGGGACCTTACGTCACGGCGTACCTAAAAGTCAACGATTACAACGCCAAGTCACGCGAGCAAATGCTCCAAAACCTCGTTCTGCCCCTATTCACCACAAAGTCGTCATCTTCAGA
>JAMDCS010000127.1:1219-5672 GCA_023488835.1 Candidatus Bathyarchaeota archaeon | reverse complement strand
CGAGACCTTCTGTAACGCCAACTCGAACCCCAACACCGTTAATAACTGTTAGCACACCCCAGTAGTATTGCCCGCTTTTGCCGTAGATGAAAGGTGCAACAGTGTTCTGCGCCCCTTTGCTTTGTATGCTGCCGAAGTAAAGGTAGCGTCCAGAAGACGGCGGCATCGACCCTACCTTGACCAGCTGACGGTAATATGTTATAGCACTACTGCTAATCGACTGGTAAACCCAGCCTCCGCTGGACGCTGAAGCGGTGAATTTTGCATCGTACACTCCAAGGTACGGGTTAGCTTTTTCAACCGTTTCCGAATGTGTACCGACTCCACTTACTCCTGCATACTCGCTAAAATTACCTGTCTCAAAGTTTGCTGTAAAGAGATAAGGGTTTGGAGATGGCGTTGGCGTAGGAGTTGGGCTTGGGGTTGCGGTTGGAGTTGGTCTGGGGGTTGATGATGGCGATGGAGTTGGAGTTGGCGTTACAGAAGGTCTCGGTGTTGGTGACGGTGTTGGGGTTCGAGTTGGCGAAGGGGTTGGGTTGGTCTTAAAGTACGCTTGCAGCAAATAGTTTTGGTCCATCGTTAACCATTCTGGATTTAGAAAGCTCGGGCCATAATCATAGCCTTGTGGGCTAAATAATTCCCAATGGTCAAAGCTTGAACCTGCATTGGGAGTCGCTGTCAAAGTCACCACAGTGTAGGCAGGGTAGGAATTTACGCCCGCAGGCGGATTAGTAACTCCGTTACCATTGACCGACACAGTTAAAGTCATGTTGCTTGGTGGAGGCGCCGGCAAAACTGAAGCATAATTTAAGAAAGTCTGGCCAACGGTATTCGGCGTTGGCGACTGAGCACCCATGACCCATGAGCCTGCAACTAAACTTTCTCCGCAGTAAACTGGTCCAAGGTCCGCGTCTGATATCCAGTAGTATGGGCAGACGCCTATGCCTAAATCCAAAGCGCAGTGCAGTATGGCATCCCAAAAGCTGTATTCTGCGCTGTCACAGACACTTTGGCAGACACCCATCTCGTTGAAGACCAATGGCACGTCACAATTGCTACTTCTTGTTATAGGAACCATGTTTGGCAAGTTAAGTTGAGATTTTACGCTACTATAGGTTGTTGCCCACTGCGTGTTCGGGCTAGGCGAGTACCTGTAGGGGTGCGTTGTGAAGACGACGTTGACTGGCGGTGAACCTGTGGCATTGCTTAGTTGATTGTACAGTAGCGGCACCCAGTTCAATTCTGACACCGTCGGAATTAATCCCATGTTCCACTGCATAAAAATCAGGTTTTGGCAACCTAAACTTCTGATTGTTTGGTACATATCTATCATGTAGCTAAAGTAAGCAGATTGGCTCTCTCCAGGCTCATTCCACATTTCCAAAATAACGTTGGGGTAAAAACCTATCCTTTGAAACACACTTGTCCACCATTGTTCCCAGAACTGCATTTCTGTTCTGCCCGCCCCTGAAGTCACGCTTTTTATAAAGCTGGCGCTTGCTGTTCCAGACACCCAGCCTGTTATCGGTTCTCCCTCCCATGAGCCACTGTACAGGTAAGTGTTGACGGCACTGTAGGGGCAAAAGTCCACGTAGATTCCGTATTTTGAGGCTTCGGCAACGAGCGTTTCGATGTAGGCGCGGTAGCTTATTGTAATGTTAACTGCTGTCGACTGGTACGTAATTGAAGTTACGTTGTCTATCCACCACCAATCAACCGGGATAAGTATTCGAATCAAGTTTACGTTCCAATACTGATGGTAGCACTGTAAGGTCTCGTCCATCAATAGCAGGTTATTGCTTATTGATTGCCATTTTTGGCTCCAAACAGCAACAGCATCACCTGGCCCCGACCACATTCCCGAGGCAGATTGCAAATCGCCAGTACGTCCTATTCCGCGAAAATACACAGTGTTGTTAGCTGTATCTAGGATTTGGTGTCCTGAAGTGTGAAGTGCCGGCGTGACGCTAGCGCTATTTACCGTTGGTGAGAGCGCAAAAGGCCATGTTATAGTTAGGCATACTAAGCATAATGCCAAAACACGGTTTAAAGAGACATGCATCTGTGTTTTCCTTCCTGCCCCTATTTTGAATGGCAGCCATTCGACGTCTTTTAGGTGCCAATACCGTGTCCTAAATTGTCAGGTTTGAACGTTATAATGGTTTGTGACTGTGTGCACATTATAACAATGAAAAACAAGGGCTTCAGCAATTTTTCGGGAGCTTTTTGCCTCGGTTTCGGAGAAATAGTCTTATGGTTGTGTATTAGATTGTATTTGCGAAGTTTAGATGCCGACTAATTTGCCGCCTGAAGCGATGGATAAATGGGAGCTGATTGAGGCTGCTAAGACTCCTAAAGAAAAAATGGAAGCCATGCAAGAGTTCCTAAAGTATGTTCCCCACCACAAAGGCACCATGAAGCTCCGCGGCGAAATGAATAGGAAAATTGCACTTATCCGTGATGACTTGGAGAATAAGAAGCGGAAGGGCACGGGCAAAAGCAGCGGAGGACCCAAACTTTTCATTGAAAAAGGCGCTTCAGCACAGGTAGCGTTGATTGGCATGACTAACGTGGGCAAAAGCTGCCTAATGTGCGCCACCACAAACTCAAAAGTGCTCGTAACCCCCACGCCGTTTAGCACCCATGAACCAGTGCCGGGCATCATGAATTATTTGGATGTGCAGTTTCAGATTGTGGAGGCACCCGCCGTCATGGAGGGCGCAGCGGAGGGGAAAGCAGGCGGGAACGTTACGTTGGGGTTGGCAAGGAATGCTGACGGCGTAATTTTGATGCTGGATTTGTCCCGTGACCCTGTGGCGCAGTTGGAGTTGATTTTGGCGGAGCTTGAGAAGACCCGTGTTTTGGTAAGTAAGCCCAGTGGGGGGCGCGTGGAAATCGAGCGGCGCCCGGCGGGTTCGCGACTTAGGGTTATTGTTGTGGGTAGACTCATCGACTGCAGCATGCGAGACATCGAGGAACTGGTGAGAAGCTACAAAATCAACGACGCCATCGTCCGCATAAGCGGAGCCGTAACCCTTAGCGACGTAGAAGACGCCATATATGAAAACACCATCTACAAACCCGCCGTAATAGTCGCCAACAAACTTGACCTGCCAGGCACAGCTGCTAATCTGCGGCATCTGAGGCAGCATGTAAACGGCAAACTACCCATCGTTCCCATGTCATGCGAACGCAAACTCGGCATGCAAGAACTGGGAAAAGCCATCTTCGAATCCCTAGGAATCATCCGAATCTACACCAAAGAGCCAGGCATTAAAGCGCACAGTGACCACCCGTTTGCCCTCCGCAAAGGCGCCACCGTCAACGATTTAGCTAAAAACATCCATAAGGAGCTCCTGATGAATTTCATGTTCGCGATGGTTTGGGCTAAACGATTGCCTTTCAGCCCCAAAAAAGTCGGTTTAAACTTTGTTTTGGACGACGGCGACATCGTGGAAATCCACGCCAGAATCGCCTAAATCTAAGGCCTAAGCTAGCAAGTTCGATGTAGGGCTTGAAGTTATCTTGCAGTTTGTTTTTTATGCCGTTGGATTTGCCTGTTTGAATCGAGTAACTTTGGTCTTGTTTTTGTCTAAGAAAACTTTTCCGCCTTCAACGGTTAGGTAAGAGCCAATCGTGCCAACTGTTGCCATTCCCGGAACAACATTCATCCATGGAGGCAAGGCATTTTTTATTCCGCCATAGCCAGCTATACAGCTCAATGCGATTGCCGCATCAGAGCCTTCACATGCTTTGACTACTTTTTTTCGGTCGTTTTGGTTTAGCTGGCAATAAGGAGAAGTCAGCAACCCGAAAAACTTTACTTTCACCGTTTTACCATTTCTTTCGAACAGTTCCTTGATGCGGTTTGCTTCTTGAGCGGTGGCGTAGCTGCTGAACCTTAACCCGAAGAGCGATGATTTTCCGATGACGGATATGTCGTTTTTGTAGGCAATGCTTTGGTTGGCGCAGTAGGGGCATCCGAGTATGGTTACAGACTTGGCAGCTCCAACTTGATTGAGGAGAAATGCATCGCTTGCAAGTTCGGAGTAGCTTCCCAAAAACATTCACCACTTTCAGTATGGAAGAAACGTGTATTTAAGAATATTCAAAGTGGTAATTTGGATTAAATTTTGCTGTTATTTAACTTAAAAATTAAAAATAAGAAAAGAGGTTGTTTATCTGCTGGATTGTGCAACGCGTTCAATTTCGTTGCGTTTAGCGATGGCGACGCTCTTTATGTCTTTGTTAGCGGCTAAGACGAGTTCGTCAGCGAGGGTTTCCTGAATACTGCGCGGGTTGTTTTTGCTTGAGGCTCTTGCACCTTCAGTAATGTGGCGTATGGCGGAATAAAAAATGCCTTGCCTCCATGGATGAATGTTGTTCCGGGAATGGCAACAGTTGGCACGATTGGCTCTTACCTAACCGTTGAAGGCGGAAAAGTTTTCTTAGA
>JAMDCS010000127.1:0-1209 GCA_023488835.1 Candidatus Bathyarchaeota archaeon | reverse complement strand
TAAGACGAGTTCGTCAGCGAGGGTTTCCTGAATACTGCGCGGGTTGTTTTTGCTTGAGGCTCTTGCACCTTCAGTAATGTGGCGTATGGCAAGGTCGATTCTGCGCTGCGGTGCAACGTCAACGGATAAGTGGTAGACGACTCCACCGTAGCTGACCCGTGTGGTATCTTCACATGGGGAAGCGTTTTCGACAGCTTTAACGAGGACCTCGATTGGGTTTTTGTTGGTGCGTAGGTTGATAATTTCGAATGTTTCTTTGACTATGTTTGTCGCTTTGGCTTTTTTGCCGCTGTTTTTGCCGCTACGCATTAAGCCGTTGATTAGGCGTTCAACGATGTTGACTTTGGCTTTGCGGAAGCGCTGGTGTTCGTGGCGTCCCATGCTGTGGGGTGCAACCATCGGGGTTAAGTTGAGGTATCTTTGCAAGCCGATGTCTACGACTGCTATGTCTTTGAAGCTCCATTTTTGGAAGAGTTTAATTTCTTGAGGTTGAGCAACTGATACTTGTGCCATAAAACTTACCTTGCTGGTTTTTGTTTTCGACCGTAAACTAGTTCATTTAGGCTTACGCCGTTAACCATAACGACCTTCCATCTGACTCCTGGAATGTCTCCCATAGCACCGCCTCTTGTTCCGCCGATGCCTTCAACCACGACTTCGTCGTGTTCGTCGACTACGTTGAGGGCGCCGTCACCAGGCAAGAACGCTGTGATGGTTCTTCCGTTTTTGATAAGTTGGGTGCGGACACATTTGCGGATGGCGCTGTTAGGCTGTTTTGATTCGACACCTACTTTCTCGAGAACGATGCCCCGGCTTTGGGGTGCACCCTGCATAGGGTCAACTTTCTCATCTAACATAAGCATGCGTCGGTTAAAGTAACGATCTGACCAACGGAAATTCTTCCGTTTCTTTGCTAACTGCCTTGCGGCAAATTCGCCTCTTGGAGACTTGGAACCCATATCTAAGATATTCCTTCTTTTTGCACATGCATAGTCATAATACTAATATTTAAACAAAACGAAGCAAATGGGAAGAGAGTTACTTGAACTGCTTTATTTCTTGAAAGGATGTTGGGTACGGAGGGATAGCTTGGGAAAAACTTTTATTTCACCTGCTAAAACCTGCAAGCCCGCACAATCGTTGATTACCCGCACGTTCAAGTTGGGAAACAACCCGATTACATCATCGAACGCTTCGGCAACATTGACG
>JAMDCS010000090.1 GCA_023488835.1 Candidatus Bathyarchaeota archaeon | reverse complement strand
CTTTATGATTTCTGAGAGGTAGCTTAAGCTAAATGTTGCCTTGGCGTTCTCTTTAACTTCCAAATCCAAAAGTGCGTCGCTGCCTTTTTGAAGAGTTATTGTTGCGCCCATTAAGTCGCCTGAAGCGCTAAGTGTCATTTTTTCTGGTTCAGCCTCAATTCGTACGTGGTCGCTTACCAGCTGGGCATCTTCGATTGCTTGGCTTAAGCCCTGAGTTGTAGTTTTGGCTTTGACATTGAAGTTGATTTTTGGTGTTGGAACTTCTTCTTCTGAGGCTTCAAGCGTCGGCATCGTAAAGTTTCGGCTGTACTTTCCAGTTATCGTAACTAATAATCGTCCAGTTTTATCGTCCAAAGACAGCTCGACTGCTTCTTCCTTTCCTGCGCGTTTGAGGAGTTTTAGCAGTTCGCTTATGTTTAGGCAGATTTTTGTTGGCTCTGTTGCGACGTACTCTTGGAAAATAGTTTTTGGCCATTCAAAATCAATCATGGCAACGCGTGACGGGTCCATGGCTCGAAGTTTTAAGCCTTCAGCGTCAATTTTGAAGGTTGCTTCGTCAACGAGAATTGAGATGGCGGTTGCCATGTCTCTTAGGAGTTTAGCGTCAGACACTTTAAGCTTGAACATATACCTCTTCCTCGCTCTAATGCATACAGCACAGTTATATTTAGTTTATCACTGCAGTTTTAGTTAATAAATTTGCCCCACTAAAACCCAAAAACAAGCGTTTGAAAGCAAAGAACCGCAACAAAGACGGCACCATAGACAAGCATCACCCAACAGGCACAAACGACAACGTCTTTTGGGCAAACGCACTATCTGTCTATGCCACCGCAGAAATGGGACTTGAGCCCTTCTTAGCAGTCATACCCAGAGGGTAACTCTATACCCATGTTATGTGTATTTCTTTAATCTGTTTGAAGTGAGGGTCATCTGAAACGCATACAGCATTTAACATGGATGCTGTTGCAGCTATCATGCTATCGCCCATAGAAAGTCTGTACTTTTGTCTCAACTCAGCGGAAAGTTGTGCTACCTGTTCATCAACTGGAAAGACTTTAAAACTCTTTTGAACTAGTAAAACTCTCAACTTGGCGGTTTCTCGTCCCTCACGTGAAAGCGTTAACTGGTAGAGTTCATGGACTACGACGGCTGAAATGTATTTTTCGCGGTGCTTTTTTTCGCTTTCTAACCTTTTATGCATGTCTGGGTCTTTGGAATAGAAGAACTCGACAAAAAACATAGTGTCGTAAACTCGGTTATTCATCTTCTTCCCTGAGTTTGTCCAGTTGCTTTTTCATTTCTTCTACAGAAGCGAATTGTGCTCCTGACCCAATAAGGTCCCAGACGGATTTTTTAGGTTTAAAGAGGATTCCTTCTTGTGTTTCTACCACTTCTAACCTTGTTCCTTCCTCTATCCTGAACTTTTTACGTAGTCGTGCGGGAATAGTTGTCTGACCTTTTTTTGTTACTACTACTTCTAACTCCATACATTAAACCACGTCTTACCTTAAGGTATTCTTACGCTCTTAAATATTACTTTAACGCCTAGGGTTAGATATGGTGGTCACTTTGCCCAAAAAGATAGTTGAATGCAAGAAGAAAGAAGAGGGCGAAATCATCGAAAATAGGGTCAAGAAGCATAAGGAAGGTTTTGGGATCCTAAAAGGTGTGGGTCCATTTAACGCTGAAGATGCGCTTAAAACGCTTGATTAAGCCCTGTGGATCAGGCATACGGACGTATACGCCAAGGCAAACATGGAACCAGAACCAACCCTGACAGTAATACAGCGCTAAGAGACCTTGTCAGTGAGAATCATCTTAACGCTTTAACAGACGCCCCCTTAGAGGCGGATATGGAAAAACGGAATATTCCAATGTTGAAATTCAACTTAAGTTAATCAACCTGAAGTTAACTTTAGTTAAACCAAAGTTTATAAGTTCTATGTTGGATTATCCAACCGAGAGAGGTAACAAAAAATGCATATAATGGAAGGTTTCCTCCCCCATCCATGGTGGGAGTTATGGTTTATCATCGCAATTCCGTTCGTAATTTATGGTATCTATCAACTTACAAAAGTGACAAAGAAATTTCCTGAAGCTAAACCGCTTCTCGCTTTAATGGGCGCCTTCATCTTTGTGCTCTCATCCCTGAAGTTGCCTTCAGTAACGGGCAGCACATCACATCCAACAGGTGCAGGTTTATCTGCTGTAATAGTTGGTCCAGGAATAACCTCTGTCCTGTCCATTATCGTTTTAGTCTTTCAAGCTTTGCTGCTGGCACACGGAGGATTGACTACTCTTGGCGCTAACGTATTTTCGATGGGAATTGCAGGACCGCTTGCGGCTTATGCCATATGGATTACAGCTAAAAAGGTGAAACTTCCAAATTCTGTAGGAATATTTCTTGCCGCTATGTTAGGAGACTTGGTAACATACATCGTTACATCCGTACAACTTGCTCTCGTTTTTCCAACATCGGCAGGCTTCTTTGATGCGTTTCTGAGATTTGCAGGTATCTTTGCAATAACACAAGTTCCTCTAGCTATCGGTGAAGGAATATTGGCAGTCATCCTCTTTGACTTCTTAGCCAAGTATAAAGGGCAACTTTTGGCAGCAATGAAAGTAATCAAGTTGCCAAAAGTTATGAGCAAGCAGGAGGCGAAACAGCAATGAAATCACGTTACTACATAGTTTTAATCGTAGCCGTCGTTGTTCTCTTCGCGGCGCCCTTAATACTGTTTCCCACAGCAGAATTTGGAGGCGCGGACGGGGCTGCCGAACAAGCAATCTCCGATCAAGGCTACATTCCATGGTTTACCTCAATTTGGACGCCCCCTAGCAGTGAAATAGAAACTCTGCTATTCTCGCTTCAAGCAGCCATTGGCGCATTAATCATAGGATACTTTGTTGGATATGAACGAGGAAAAAGAGCAAAGAACAAACAAACGCCATCATCAGGAATAGTGAATTGAAAAGTTGAGCCATCATGACATATCCGCGGAAATCGACCACCAAGCCTACATAAACGCCATAGCGAAAAACAGCCCCATAACAAAAATTTTCTTTGCTTTATCCTCACTGGTAATAAGCGTTTCAGCCCCAACGCCTATAGTCCCAATAGTCATATTCATAATAAACGCCATCTTGCTGCTGTCTGTGGCTAAGGTTCCAGCAAAGTTTTATCTTCACTTACTTGAATACCCCACATTAGCTGTAACTTTAAGTGTTCTAATTATTGCCCTATTCTTCGGTTTTGGACAAACAATCACTCAGATAACCCTGCCTTGGTTCACATGGAGCATTTACCAAAATGGCATCACAATGGCAGTTGCAACCTTCTTCAGAGTGGAAGGAGCAATCTCCTCGACTTTCTTTCTTGTGTTAACAACTCCGATGACTGGCATCTTTGTTACACTGAGAAGAATAAAAACGCCTAAAGTCCTGATAGAAATGTCTCTGCTAATCTACCGATACATATTTGTGTTTATGGAAGTTTCAGCAACAATGAACACGGCACAAAACTTAAGACTCGGATACTCAAGTATGATCAGGCGAATCCGCTCAGCAGCTTTGCTTGCTGGAAACCTCTTTATTCGAACTCTAGAACAAGGGGAAAGAACGTTCACAGCAATGAGTGCACGAGGGTACGACGGCAACATCAGATTACTCGAAGACCTCCCTCGACCAAGAAAATCTGCAATCGCAGCCATAATCCTCTTTGATGCAGTATTCGTTATTGCAATCTTTTTATTGATTTACTTTGGGGTTGTGTAGATAAAATGCTGTTTCGACTAGAAAACCTCTCACATCAATACTCGGACGGAACTCTCGCTTTAAACGATATCTCACTTAGCTTCGAGCGAGGCGACGGAATTGCCCTTTTAGGTACTAACGGCTCTGGAAAAACAACCCTGCTGAATCACCTAAACGGTATATTAAAACCCAGTTCTGGCAAAATTTACTTTGAGGATAAACCCTTAGAGTACGGTTCAAAATCACTTCTTGAACTACGAAGACGCGTGGGTTTTGTTTTTCAAGACCCAAACGACCAACTCTTCGCGCCCCTGTAAAGCAGGATGTTGCTTTGGACCACTAAACCTTGGTCAATCTCCTGAACAAGTCAAAAAAGTGGTTGATGATGCCTTAAAAATTGTGGGTATGTCTGAATTCGCCGAGAAACCCCAGCACTTCCTAAGTTTTGGACAAAAAAAGCGGGTCGCCCTAGCTAGAGTGCTTGCTATGTAGCTCGAGGTTATAATTATGGATGAGCCAACGTCTAATCTTGACCCAAGAGCCACAAGTGAAATACTCCACTTACTTCTGCAACTCAACAAATCGTCAGGAATCACTTTATTGTTAGCCACACATGTGACCGCCTGCTTGTTTTGGGGCATAGACAACAACCTAAGCAGGTTTCTATGTGTCAAGGAAGATCTAATTCTTGTGACTGCCCTAAAATGTCTATTAGGTGGGATAAGCCTTCTGCTTGTTGCGTATGCATTGAAATTGAGCTTCTACGTTCCGCTTTCAGCTTTCCCATACCTAATCACTGTTGGGGCATTTAGCATTGGGTTCTCAATTCTGTTTTTTATGGTGGGTCTCAAAGAAATCGGTTCAATGAGAACTGGAATGATTTTTTCAACGTCTTCGCTTTTCGGGGCTGTTTTCGCTTTTATTATTCTCAATGAAGAGTTTACTTTCGTGCAGTTCTTTGCTGGGGTAGTCATGGTTTTTGGGGTTTATGTCCTATATAGAAAATGATCTCGCTTAGCCTTAGTGTGTGCGGATACCCTGGTGAGGGCTTCTGGGTTTGGGCTTTTATTGGTTGTTTTTTATGTGTAAGTTGGGTTTCTGTTGGTTGCCTAGGCGTTTCTGTTCTGCTTGTGGCTGCCTGCACAACCAGCCTGCAACCCAAACCCAACCCAGACGGCAAAAAGCAACAAGCAAGGCAACCTGCTGGAAGTTGTTGTGCTTAGCAACCTTCCCAGCAACAACTACTAAAGAAAAAACTAAAGTTACGCCACCACGTCTAATTTTTGCAAACGATAGGTAACCAAAAGCACCGTTAGCAGCTGCGAGCAACTGGGAATCGTTAATTTGTTTATTCAAAAAGTGAACCATGCTTTTGCGTTTTTGATGGCAACGTTTATAACCCCTTTTACTATTTGCTAAAGGCGCGAAGCGGAAGTACTATGGGACATCGTAAAACTCATGCTCCAAAACACGGTTCATTAGCCTATTTACCTAGGCACCGCGCTAAAAAACCAACAGCGCGAATCCGATACTGGCCAGAAACAAAGTCAGATTCACCAAAGCTTTTAGGTTTCACATCCTACAAAGCAGGCATGACTTATGTCTTCACCATCGAAGACCGTAAACGTTCTCCACACTTTGGAAAAGAAGTCGTGCGAGCAGCAACCATTCTAGAAACGCCACCTATAATTATCTGTGGCATAAGAACTTACACTAAAACTCCATACGGGCTCAAAAACATAACCGAAGCCTGGATGAAGGATCCACCAGCAACACTAGACCGTTTGCTAGTTTTGCCGGAAAACTTTAACACCGAAGCGATGCTGGAGAAAATTCAGCAAAACCTCGACCAAACAAACATAGTTCGAGTTATCACCGCAACACAACCCACACAAACAAGTCTCTCCAAAAAGAAGCCTGAAGCTTGCGAAATCCAAATCGGCGGTGGAACAATCCCCCAGCAGTTC
>JAMDCS010000048.1 GCA_023488835.1 Candidatus Bathyarchaeota archaeon | reverse complement strand
GTGGCAGTTGTTGGAACCAGCAGTTTGTAGCGGTAATTGGTAAAGAGGAGCAGAAGTTAAGCACGCTGCCGACGGTGCGCATTGAGTGCCCAAGGTGCGGGAACAATACGGCTTATGTCTGGCAAGTACAAACGCGCGGGGCAGATGAGTCTTCGACTCAGTTTCTGCGCTGCACCAAATGCAACTACACCTACAGAGAATACAGCTAAGCGCTTCCTTTTTCTTTTATTTTGCTCCTTGCCCACAAAGCGGCATATTGCTGTGGGCGGGCACATTCTTTTTTAAATTGACAACACATGGTTAAGTTGTGTGCGGCATGAATAACGACTCAGTTTCGCCAAGCAAAGAACGCTTGAGTATCATCGTTAAACTTCTGCCGTTCATCGCCTTTGCGGCTCCATTGGCGCTCCTGTTTTTTTTAAATCCGATGGATCCATACCTGAATCTTTCAGCCCAGGATTCTTTCCAGTTGATGTGGAAGGGCAGAACCTTCCAGTTATTCTTCATCTGGCTGGTAGCCTTGGAGTTTATTCTAAGTTGGGAAACCATTAAGCTAACAATAAGCAAGCTCAACAAAGCAAGAGTCTTCGTTTTTGCCTTAGTTTTGTTGATTCCTACGTTGTTCGTGGTGCTAGAGAACTATTTCGGTTTAAACGCAGCCATTGTCAAATGGGCTGCTCAAAGCGGGGTTGCCTTTTCAGGTTCTATGCCGCTTGCAATCGAATACCTTGCCTTTTCACTTCTCTTCTGTGTGACCGTTTTCCTATCATTTGGAAAGAAGGGGTTGACAGGTTTTGCTTTGCCTGCCCTGTTTGTGGGGTTAGTCGGGGTTCTCTACACCATCGATAACGTTTTTCCTTACGGTCAATTTACGCCGTTTCAACTGCTGGTTCCAACAACTGCCACTCTTGCCGCTGGCGTTTTGGGTTTGATGGGGTACACTGCTGTGCCAGGCACAGAAATTGGGACTGGGATGCCAACCTTGCAAGTTACTGGCGCACTGGGAACGGCAAAGTTTGCGATAGCGTGGCCTTGCGCGGGCATAGAAAGCCTGCTTATCTTCACGGCTGTGGCTTTGCTGTTTTTGAAGCGGATGAATATTTCTTGGACTGCCAAAATAGGCTTCTTTGCCTTTGGCATAGCAATCACCTACTTCATAAATGTGCTTCGAATAGCAACCATCTTCGCGATTGGGACGCAGTTTGGCGTCGAATCTCCAGAGGTGCAAGCATTCCACTTCTACTATGGACCCCTATACGCAATGGCATGGATTATTTCCTACCCACTCATAATCCTTGCAAGCCAAGGGCTATGGGGAAAAATCAAAAACAGAAAGTTAGGAAACCTCAACCAACACAGCTAAGCCCTGCTTAACCAAAATTTGCGCGTTCTGAGGCGGCAACGAAGCCACATCCTCCGCCACAAACGGACCATAAGACTTCATGTCTGCTCCCATGATAGCTGGAATATTCTTTAAGAACCGTATAGTCGACCGTTTATGAGTCAGGGTTACTTCGGGTTTAGCCTCAACTTTAGCTGCAACCTTGACTGATTCAGCAATTTGGCCTTGCATCAGGTTCTCCGCAAACGCTTGATAGGATTTCGCGAAATCGGCAAAGGTCTCACACATTTTAGCCTCTTCAGCCGTCAGCAACTCAGAGGGCAACTTTTGGCTTTTGGTCACGGTTTTGATGATTTTTCTGTATCTTGCCTCAAGCAGTTCTTCAAGCATCCGCCCAACGTTTTGTGCTTCATGCTCAAGCAAGTTCATTTTGACCGATTTTTTATCAAGAACTTTGTCTTCTTCTTTGATGCGCCGCAGGTACTCTGCAATTTTGGCGTAGAAGTCTGGCGGTAGTCCTCCAAGCGTAGGGTCGTCGATTTCTCTTTGCCATGCCGCATAGAGTTCATTGTACATTAGTTTGCCACCTGAGCTCTTCTCTTACAGATAAGCATAACAGCTGCAGCAACAGGCAACTCAACAGTTTGGTTCTTGTATGGACCCAACGTTTCCCCACCCAATTTAAACTCTGGCGCATCAGACACCAACACTTTAGCTTTGCCCTTTTTAAAAGCTACCGCTCCAGTGAAAGGGTCAAAATCCTGAAGGTCTTTGGCTGGGAACTCTACTTTTTTCAGTCCTGTTTTGCCATGCAATGTGCCGTTCATTCTGATTAGGCGGTGTATGTCGGTGGTGACGACGGTGTCAATCTTTGAGGACCGCGTCTCCTTAATGTACTCGGCTAGTTTTAGCCATGTTTGGTCTTTAACGCCGCTGATGCTTTCCCATCGGCCTTCGTTGATGGCGCGTTTCAAGATGGCGTCTTTTTTGTCGAGAAGTGCCCTGTTGTTTAAACCGGCAGCTTTCAGCTCTTCTTTGGTGGCGTTTAAAAGAAAATCCTGCATCCCAATTTTCAAACGCCTGTTCCAGCCGAAATTGTGCAGACTAAACTTTTTGGCTGACGCCTTTTTTCCACGTTTTTTCTCCTGCGCCTCTTTATCTAGGATGCTTATGCCTAATCCGGTAACGTAATCAACAATTTCTTTTCGTGCCATTGCATCCAGCGACCTTACCGTTTCGCTCTCGATGTGTACGTGGTAACCGCGGTGTCCTGAAAAATACACTTGCAACTCATCTTGGGAAAATCCGAAATCGTTCTCCAACATGTCGAGGAGCTTGGCGGTTTCGTCGCGGGCGGATTGAATGCACAAATCACAGGCCCAAATTTTGGTTTCAAACTTTGTTGCTTCACAGCAGGGACAAACTTCTGGGGTGATTCCTCTGCCTTCAAAACCGCATTTTACACATCTAAATTCGTCATGGATTTTATTGCATGAAGTGGGAATGTGGTCGGCGTCTATGTCAAAGACTAAGTCGGCGCCCAGCCACCCTTTTTTGTCCATATCGAAGTCTGGGTTTTCATAGTAGGCGCAGGAATGGTAAACATCCGACGGCACGGTTTCGGCAAGTGCTGCTCTTAGGTTTTTGAATTCAGCAAACCTTCGGTGCCTAACCATGAATCGTTCCTTGAACATGAGATAGCCGAATTCCCGCTGCTCAGGCATGGCAATTGGAGGGATCACTGTGGAGGGGTCTTGGTAGTATTCGGTGAATTTTTGGTAAACGAATTCTCGAGAAGCTTCCATGCCCACCCTCTCATTGATGAATAATTATTCAATTAGCCTAAATTTAACTATATACCGCCAAAAATCAAATTGGTATCCTTAGATTTTGACCTGGCTCCCGAAATAGTTTAAAATCTGAAGAGGATTGAAGGCGACCCCCCCGAAGGAAACCATAAAAATCATAAAAATTAGCCAAATCATCGTGGCATCCAGTTCTTTTTTGCGCTGCGGAATCAATATGTACACAAACATGAACGGCAGGTACCAGTTCTGGAAGAAGGGCAGCGTGAAGGTTGGCAGCAGCAGGAAAAGCGATGATAACGAAAGCAAGCTATTTTTGTTTAGCATGTAGAATGCGTAAACCAAGGTGGCTGCAAGGGTTAGGAACACTGAGAAGGCTTGTAGCGTCCAGGGGCTTTGTGAATGGGAAGTGAAAGCGTTGATGCCGTTCATAATCAACTCTGGTCTAGTCTGCATCAGGTACGATGCACTCAAGTAAGCCGTAAACCCACTAATCGCCACTAACACTGCACCCAAAATAACCGCCTTATTTCGCAGTAAGCTTCCAGGATTGTTTCTTTCAAGAAGCTTCAGCAAACCCACGATAATTAGCGGCAACAAAAATATGCCCGCTTGATACTTTAAAAAGACAGAAACTCCCATAAGCAAAAAGAAGAAGCCATAGCGGTTGATTATGAACGGCATCACCGCGAACAAAGAAAATAGGAACGCCACAGAATCGAACATGCCGTCGGCAGCGTAAACTACCAGCGTCACATAAATAATGTAGAGTCCCACCATTCTCAAAAATAAATGCACGTTCTTCTTGAGAAAAACCTTGAGGAAAAAGTAGAGGCAAACGTGAGCGAAAACAAGGAAGAGAGCAATTTCAAGCTTGTAAACTAAAACTGGGTCAAACCCGTTCTGCAACAGGGCGCCAAAAGGCAAAAACGCCAGAATGCTGCCAAGTGGGTATAGATGTGGCATTTCGGGCCAGGTTATAAACATAAAGCGCGAACTATCTTGGTTTGCAATTATTCCTAGGGGTTGACTAAAAACCGATAAGCCGTCTTTAAGAAACAGGCTTGAAGCGTACGCGTGCCTGACGTGGTCGGTATACCAGTTTTCAAATGTCCCAAACGAGTTAGAATTTACCGCTAAAAAAACGAGCCAGAGAACCAGCGAAAACAAAAGAAGAGCCAACAGGCGATTGCGGAAGGTTTTATCTATAGACCGTGAAAAAGGGTTGGCTTCTAATTTTTCTGTGAGCTTGGGAAAAGCCAACTCTATAATGATAACCATTGCGGATCCTAAGCTTAGCAGGAACATGATTTTTGCTGGAGCGGTAAGCCAGGAGAGTGGATAGAGGACTTGCGGTTTCTCAACTGTTACTTGCAAGTGGACCCAGTTTGCGTTTGATGCGTTGGAGGAGAAAATTGCTTCGTAGTAGTAAGCGTCTGCAGTGAAAGAGTAGGTAATGTTTAGGTTTGAAGAGTTGGCGTAACGTGGACCGCTGGAGGTTACGATAGAAAAGTTTTTCACAAAAGCAGTTTGGCAATCAGCCGTTAATGTGATAGTTTCTCCTCCCTTGAAAGCTCCTAAGCCTTGCCTGTACACTTCGTTTTGGCTTAGTCTGAAAGAGTCGTTGATGACTGTGACTTTTTGATTGTTGTCGGTATCAACTGGAAACAAGCTTGCGACCGATAGAACGATACTTAGCACTAAGAACGCAATAGCAACTAAGAGAAGAATTTTAGTCGAGCCAAGCCTCTTCATTAACCTGCCTTCATATAAGGGTGAAGATAGGGTTCAACCCGTATTTAATTCTGCTTTAACAAAGAAGCCTTAACTCCAAAAAAGTCTATGAACGCCAAACTGCCTTCATGGTATACGATAAGTAGCTTTTGATTTCGGTCCATGAAAGCTTGGATTTTCCACGCTTCCTATTGACAAATAATATGGGTGTTTCTTTCACGTTGAATTTTCTCAGCGCCGCTTGCCGCACGGTTTCTATCTGGATTTCATATGTGTGGCTGTGCAGGTTTCCGATGGCTTCTTTGAGGAATTCTGTGGAGTAGCAGCGGTAGCCGCTGGTGCAATCCTTCAGCTTTAAGCCTAAAGACGTTCTGGCGATGAGGTTGGCTGTTTTGCTAATTATTTTTCTCGTGAACGGCCACCCAGCGATTCTGCCCCCCTTGACATATCTGCTGCCAATAACGATTCCGCAATCACTCTCAGTCATGGTTGCTAAGAGTTTGGGGATGTCTTGTGGATTATGGGAGTAATCGGCATCCATTGTGAGGACGTATTTCGGGGGTTTTTCGGCTGACAAAAATATTTTGAAGCCGTCAGTTATAGCCGTACCCAAACCCGTTTTTTTGGGTCTAACATGTAGGATAATGTTGGGGTATTGGCTCTGTTTTTTCTGCACGATTCCGGCGGTTCCGTCAGGGCTGGAATCATCGATAACCAGTATGGATGCATCCAACTTTAGGTTTTCAATGTCATCTATTAATTTTGAGATGTTTTCGGCTTCTCCATAAGTAGGAAGAATCACGCCGACATCAGAGGTTATCATGGAGTTACCAATTATTTGATAAGCCATAAAAAATTTTGCCATCTCTATTGGAGTCTAATG
>JAMDCS010000053.1 GCA_023488835.1 Candidatus Bathyarchaeota archaeon | reverse complement strand
GATTGGACCCCCAAACGTTGATAACTTGGATAATCAGGCGCTTTTCCAGAAAGAAGCCGAGGACATCTACAACAAACTAGAATACATCATCATCCCCATGTTCTACGACAGGCACGATGAATGGATAAAGATGATGAAGAACTCGATTGGCAAGATAGCGTATTACTTTAATAGCCACAGAATGATGCGCCGATACGTAATCGACGCTTACCTATAATTTGCGCTAGCCCTAAGAGTTAATTATTTTTGGTTATCTTATGGCTTCGTCTAACCTTGAATCTCGCTTGGTTCTGGTTACTTCTTTGAATAATTCCAAACACTCATCTTTTGTTGGAGCTTCTATGGCTATGCTGCCATAGGCGCCTATGTCGATTCTATAGTTTCTTCTATCGCTAATTTCATTTCTTTTTTCGTTTTGACTCATTTTTTCTTTTCCCTCTCTCTTCCATTAGCCTTTCGGATAACGGATTATGGATGGTAATGGGTTTGTTTTTTATAAGGTTAATGAGGGGTTACCGATAGCTCTTAACTCCGTTTTTTGAATTTCGGGGTTGTTTCTATATATAAGGGAGGGGGAAGGGCACTTGAGCAATAGCCCAAAGGTTATTTAAATAAATAGAGGGGATTTTTTGTTGTGCAGTTGTTTATGGTGGTTTTCGAAGCATCAGCATAATTAGAGCGCCGATGATGACGACGACAATTATTATGGCTATGACTCCTGAAATGAAGTACAAGTCAGCCATGGATTGCGGTGGAGCAGGAGTTGGGCTGGCGGTGGGATGAGCTTCTGATATTAGCATTTGTTTTCCGAAGTTGACGGCCAGTAGGATTCAGAGCCTTGGAATGTTGCGAGTACCGTGTATTTCCATAGGATGTCAGGGATAGGTCGGTATTGGCGTTTTTTGGCGTCAATAGCAGTTAGGTTGTATGTAGCCAGCCGCGTCCGCCTTTCTTTGGCTGTTGCCCTTCCTGCTTCTTGGGAACATAGGCGATGGCACGTGTGTTTCTTTGGTGTTGGCGGTTGATAATTTCTGTTTTTACGAATTTGCTCCATCCGCCCGAGCGGTTATCTGGCTGAACGAAGCGGTCAGGGTTTGCAACCATGTGTGTCTCGAGGATTTCCTTAAAATTCAGTGCCTTGAAATCTCTTGTTGCGTGAATGATGGTGCCGCGTTCCACATGCAGGGACTCGTAGTTTCCGACGGAGACATCTTCGGCTCGGATTTTATCGTTTAAGCGTTCACTCCACAAGAGTTTCCATTGGACTCTGAGTTCTTCAACCAGTTTTTTCTGCGCTTTAGCTCTATCGTCTGCTAAGCCGCTGGCTGAACCGCCATTAACCTGCAAGTTGCCCTCTCATCCTCTAACTCTCTACCATATTTCCGCTCAACTATTTAACTCTATTAACATAGCTAAAAAGAAAGAGAAGCTCAATTCGACGTTGGCAGTTATGCGGCACCTGAGATGACTATGTTGAAGCTGAAGTCGGATAAGGACCCTGTGTCGGCTGCTACATTCAGAGTAAACGTTGCAGGCACAACTTCACCCGCAACTAAAGAGGTACCTTCTTGGCTCCATGTTAAGGACAGGGTTGAGGTGGCAGTGGAAGGATTCCAGTTTATAGCTGTCATGCTCAGCGTTTCGGAGACGTTACCAGTATTTTTGATGTAGACGGTTTTGGTTGCTGTGTCGCCTGAATTTAGGCTGCCCCAATCGATGTTTGTGCAGTTGACGGTTGCGCCGGGGTCGCTGTAGACACCTATGTTGACGGTGCTGGTTATGTTGCCGCCGACGGTTCCGGCGGCTGGAACAGATTGTTGGGCGATGAGGACACCTGCGGTTACTGCTGAGAGTGCTATTGCGATGAAGACTAGGGCGATTAGGGGGATTAGGACTGTTTTTTTGAGTTTCATTGCTGTCCCAAGGCATATTGCATATCACGTCTTAATAAACGCTACTCACTACGGATCAACAAACAGCTACACAGCAAAAAAAAACGCAAAGATCAGCCCGAGCAAGAACTGGCGACTTTGGTTGAGTGGATGAGCCAACAAACCTTCTATCCGTTGATGAACGGATCTTTTGATAAGTGTATCACATGGTCAACTGCCCCAATTGCGGTAAAGAGCTTGCAAAGCCTACGAGAAGAATTTGAATTCTGCCTTTGCATCGAAGGCTACACTTGCGACCACTGATGGTTATCATCAAACATTTTACCTAAGCTTGTACACAACAACGCCATCAGAGTCTTCTTTTACTACTAAATTATACTTTTTAGCAACGTCCTTTACCCTTTGCCTGTCTATATCGTGAATTTTGCCCTTAATATGAACACGGTAGCCTACAGAATCGCTATTGGTCGGTGTTTCAAAAGACATAGATTCAGGCGACATATCACTGCAAAGGTTCAAAAGCTCTTTGAGGTAGGTGACTGCCTCATTTCTATCCATCGGCATCCCTAATATTATTTCTTGCTTATTAATATAAAAGGCTTGCACTAACACACTTATATAAAAAACCATACATCGTGCATTATTTTCGCCATACCGATTGTTAGATTTGTATCAAAGTTCAACACATATACTCAATATTTGAAGCATAAACAAGCAAGGTTCGGCAGACTTTTTTAAGAAAAAGGCAAGTTTGTTCGCGGTTGTTACATCAATATGTAACCAACATTACCTTATATTTTTGCGGCGAGTTACCAGTAAGTAGGAATGCAAGGGATAGCCAACAACAGTTGAGCGGATTTGGCTGCTAACAAGGAGAAGGCGTCTGCCCACCCCCTTTTTAAGCCCTATCCTATTAGCGCATGGCCTGATCCGCTTAACTCTTCCTTTTTGGGCTAATTCCACGAAAATCAATAAACCAAACAATAACAAAAGTGTCCAATTGTTTTTCCAAACCTGCCACAAGCGCGAAAAAGCATATATCACCAAACACAACCTTTCTTGTTTAAAAGGCACTGGTGAACATAAACGGCGAACGCTGAAGAAAACAACAATGAAATGGTAGTTACCCCCTGGGAAGTTAAGGGCAAAGTAGACTATGAACGCCTCATAAAAGATTTCGGCACCCAACCCTTAACGCCGCAGTTGCTTGAGCGCGTGGAAAAACACACTGACAAACTCCACCTCCAACTCGAAAGAAAAATTTTCTTCAGCCACCGTGACCTAGACACCGCGCTTGACCTCTACGATAAAGGCACCAAATTTGTCCTCTACACTGGCAGAGGACCATCAGGACCAGTCCACATCGGACACCTCGTCCCATGGATATTTACTCTCCACATCCAACAAAAATTCAAAACTCGACTTTATTTCCAAATAACCGACGACGAAAAATACCTCATCAGCGACAACGCAGACCTCAAAAACACCGCAAAATGGTCTTACGAAAACGCACTTGACCTTATCGCACTCGGTTTCAAACCTGAGGACACTTTCATAATCTACGACACACAAGACATCGACCTCCTCTATGACATCACGTTGGAAGTCGCCAAACGCATAACTTACAGCACCGCCCGCAGCAGCTTCGGATTCCAAGACAGCACAAACATCGGCTGGGTCTTCTGGCCAGCCATCCAAGCCGCACCATGCTTCATACACAAAAAACTCACAGGCGAAAACGTACCAGCACTAATCCCAGCAGCCATCGACCAAGACCCATACTGGCGAGTGACACGCGACATAGCCCAAAAACTCGGCTACTACAAACCCGCACAGATCCACTGTCGCTTCCTCCCTGGTTTAGGCGCAGGCGGAAAAATGAGCGCCTCCATGCCTGAAACAAGCATTTTCACCGTGGACCAGCCAGAGGTCGTGAAAAAGAAAATCTGGAATGCCTTCACAGGAGGCAAAGGTACAGCAGCGGAACAACGCAAAAGTGGCGCTGACCCAGCCGTCTGCAGCATATTCCAATACTACTTCTTCCTCTTCGAAGAAGATAGCCAAAAACTGGCTGAACGCGAACGCCGATGCAGGGGCGGCGAAATGCTCTGTGGCGAATGCAAAAAAGACATAGCTGAAAAACTAAACATGTTCCTGCAAGCTCACCAGAAACGAAGGGAAAAAGCCAAAGACACCATCGACCAATACCACATAAAGCGCAAATGAATTTAATGAAACAATTCTAAAAATTATTTACGCTTTCTAAACATTTTTTTCTAAAGCCTTCTCAGCCCTTAGCGGCTCCTCTACTGATCTGTAAAACTAAAAAAAGAAAAGGGATTTTGATTGCAATGATTTATGGTCGTTTTCTGATGAATAGTATTATTGCGACACCGATGATGCCCATGAAAACAAATAATCCTGCGATTGCGGGAATGAAGTATTGGTCAGCCACGGATAATGCTGCGATTGGAGTTGGAGATGCTGTTGGCGCTGGAACCCCGACAGTGAAAGATGTTTCAGCGGATGATGAATAATATGCTTCTGAGCCTTCAAAGCTAGCGACCACAGTATAATCGCCTGGTATGTCTGGCGTCCAAGTGAGAGTGTACATGCCGGAGCCGTCGCTTGTGGTGCGTCCGATTTCCCTGAAGTTGCCGTTGGAGTCAAGAACGTTAATGCTGACTGGAACACCGGTTGTGTTGGCCGGCATAGGTTGCTGCATGTATACGGCTTCCATAAAGTTAGTCATACTTGCGTCAGATACGCATGGAACACCAAAAGGGAAGTTTGCAGCTGGTGCTTCTTGTTTTGTGCCTGCAGAAATGTCGACAACTGTTCCTCTTATCACCATTGCTGAACCAAAGGGTTGAACCTCAACAGTAGTAGCGCTTGGTCCCTTACCCCAGGCATAAATCTGGTTGTCATAAGCATTGAGTGTTGTCATGATGCCGTCAGAGATTGCAGGAGCACTGGTAACGTCGAAAGCATCAATATACCATACCGTGCTACCATCAGTGATGTTTATCGCTAGTTGCCTTGCTTCATGGAAAAGTGGCGGACTGTACATGTGGCCTTCAGGAACAAACAACTTACCATCAGCGATTGATCCTACAGAGAAAGTCCACAGTGGCCATATACCATATGGGGACTCTAAATCGGCGGCTCTGGAGTGATACTGCCAAAGGATCTTGCCATCAGCCAAATTAATAGCATAAATGTCTCCTCCGTATGTCCAATCGTAAATTACTCCGTTAGCGATGCAATTCTGCTGTCCAAGGGAACTGAAAGGACTAATATTGGGTAGTTCAATTGGTCCCCATAATTTGTTGCCTGTGAAAAGACTGTAACCTGTGGCTGTCAGCGCGCTTGAATCGAATTGAACATAGACGCCGCTTGCTGCGCAAGTAGAGCCGGAAATTATCCTTGAATTCATAACTTCCGTTCGATTGAGTGGGGCCCATAGCTGGTGTCCGTCGTCTGAACTATAGCCTGCTTCAATTTGCCAGCCGAGTTGGAATGCAGTTCTGCCTTTTTACGTTGGAATGCACCAGAAGAAGCGCTTCCTTGTGTCATAAGTATTGCGCCGCTGTTAATTGCGCCGATACTGAGACGGATAGGCTGACCTGAAAGGTTAGTTGCCAATGGCGCTGTCCATTGTATTCCAACGTAAAAAGGCAGAACTGCATTTAGACGAGGTCTCCACATCCAATTGTCTGCAAGCCCTGTGGGATACCCGCTACTTTGACTACCCCCTTGACCTATGTTTATGCTTCTGGTAGAGTTCCACATGTTTAGCGTCGGGGCATTTGCATTAGTAGAGTTAACAAAGTAACCTATCAAGTTGCCGTTAGCATCTTCTGTAAGCGTCATCGAACTGCAGTTGACAATACTGAGAATATACTTTCCTGTCATAGCGTCAAACATGTGGAA
>JAMDCS010000013.1 GCA_023488835.1 Candidatus Bathyarchaeota archaeon | reverse complement strand
CTTCAAAACAGGCTTGGCTGAGCGTTCCTAGGTCTGGACCATTAAGCATGCCGTCCTGGGCGATGGAAGTTATCAGGAAACGGCGGACCCCAAGGGCAGTGTATTTTTCAAGCGCGTCTTGCATGGTCATAGCGGTTGCGGTTTTCCATCCTTCAACCATGACTAGCCCTTCTTTGTTGTCTAAGGCTACTATGACTGATTCTGCGCCGAATTTTTTCTGAATTTTGCCAATTGCTGCGGGGTCGCTAAACGCTAAGGCGCCAAGGATAACTTGGGTGATGCCTGTTTTGAAGAGTTTCTCGGCTATTTCGAAGCTGCGTATTCCCCCGCCGACTTGAATGGGTAATTTAACATTTTTCGCAACCTCAGCGATGACTGAGTGGTTGTTGCCAATCCCAAAAGCTGCGTCCAAATCGATGATGTGAAGTTTGCCAGCGCCTTCATCCCGCCAACGCTGTGCGGCTTCAACTGGGGTGCCGAATTGGCTTTCATAGAATTTAGCGGTTTTTGCTTCTCCACGTGTTAAACGAACGATTTTGCCATCCATTAAATCGATTGCTGGAATCAACTGCATCTGCAAAGTCACCTTACTACGGTTTTGACGAAGTTTTTGAGGATTTTTAAGCCTACGTCTCCTGATTTTTCTGGGTGGAACTGGGTGCCGTAGATGTTTTTGCTGGCGATTGATGAGGTGAAGGTTGTTCCGTACTCGGTTTGGGTGATGACTATTTTTTTGTCTTTGGGCACTGGGTAGAGCGAGTGCACGAAGTAAACGTACGTGCCCTCCGCTATGCCGTCAAAGAGCTCGTTTTGCTTGACGATGTTTAGTGTGTTCCAACCCATATGGGGCACCTTTACAGTTTTGGGTAACTGCACATTTTTGCCTTTGAAGAATGCTAAACCGTTGCCTGGTCCTTCTTCGCTGTTCTCAAAGAAAAGCTGCAACCCCAAGCAAATGCCAAGCAGCGGTGTGCCGTCTTTGATTTTTGTTTGTAGTGTTTCCTTAACTGAGTCAAGTTTGCTTGATGCTGCAGTGAAGCTTCCCACACCAGGCAATGCGATGGCGTCTGCTTTCGCCAAGTCCTTTGCGGTAGTGCCGATTGACGCGTTTAAGCCTGCTTTTTCCAAAGCAGTTTTCAGGCTAAGCAAGTTTCCTACGCCGTAGTCGAAAATCACTGCCTTAGGCATTAGATGACTCCCTTGGAACTGGGCACGCCTTTGCGTCTGGGATCCATGGCTACCGCTTGGCGTAGGGATAGTGCGAGGGCTTTGGTTGCGGCTTCGGCTTTGTGGTGGTCGTTGCTGCCATACTCAACGAAAATGTGCACATTTGCTTGCAGTGCGGTGGCGAGGGATTCGAAGAAGTGGTTGATGTCTTCGGTTGGCATCTCTTCCACTTTTTTGCCTCTGAGTTTGAGGTCGATTTTGAAGTAGGGGCGCTTAACTAAGTCTACGGCGGCAAATGCGAGTGAGCAGTCCATGGGTGCGGCTGCGCTGCCGAAGCGTGCGATTCCTTCTCGTGTACCTAAGGACTTGTTTAAGGCTTCACCTAAGCCTATGGCTATGTCCTCGACACAGTGGTGCACCAAATCGCCCTTCACCGACGCGGTTATGTCGATTAAGCTGTGCGTCGCAAGCGAAGTAAGCATGTGGTCAAGGAACGGCACGGCGGTGTTTACGTTTACTTTTCCATCGCCATCGAGATTCACAGATACTTTAACTTCGGTTTCTTTGGTTTTACGGTAAACTTCCTCTTTCCTCATTCATCTTCCCCTTCAATTTCCTTTAATGCCTCGATTAGTTTAGCGTTCATTTCTGGCAAGCCAACTGTGACGCGGAAGCAGTTTTCGTACTGGAGGATTTTGCCCCATTTCTTGACCATAATTCCTTTCCAAAGCAGCTTCTGGTTAACTATGTCGCAGGGTTTTTGCGTGTTCATCAGCACAAAGTTGGCTTGCGAATCGAATGCTTGTACGCCTTCTATTTCGTTTAGTGCCTTTATCAGTCTTGCCCGCTCCTTCTTCGTTTGCCTGACGGATTCCATCATTATGTCAACGTTGTCAAGCATTTTAGAGCCCAGCCTGAGTGTGAAACCACTAACTGGGTAGGGCAGCGGGGTTTTTTCGGTTAAAATCTTGGCTAACTCGGGATTTGCGACTGCGTAACCGAGCCGAAGAGCAGCTAAACCAAATGCTTTGGAGAAGGTCCGCAGGATAATCATGTTCTCAAACTCCCGTATCCGCGGCACAAACGAGTAATCAGCGAATTCACCGTACGCCTCGTCGAGGATGACGATACCCGGGAAGGCCTTGACTAAGGATTCAATGTCTTCGGGTTTGTACTGTGTTGCGGTGGGGCTGTTGGGTGAGCAGAGGTAGAGGAGTCTTGTTTTATCTGAAAACTTGGAAAGCATCTCCTTTACGTCCAGTTGCAGGTTGCTTAGCAGGGGCACTGTGATGTATTCGCCTTCTTGACGTTTAACGCAGAGCCGGGGAATGGAGAATGTTGGTTCAAACGAGATTGCGATGTCGCCTTTTTCGATGAAGAGCCTTATTATGCGGTCGATTAATTCGTCGCTTGCATTGCCGACCACGAGGAAGTCCTTTGGAACTTTGATGTAGCCAGTGAGTTTTTCGCGCAGTTTCACCTCCTCGTCTTCGGGGTACATGCGCAAATCAATCTCCTCTGACAACTCTTTCATAAGCTTCGCTTGTTTGACTCTGGGAATGAACAAGTTCTCGTTGAAATTTAACTTAATTATTTGCTTTGTAGTGACACCCAGTTGCTTCGCTACTGTTTCAGGCGTTGCTCCAGCAGAATAGCAGTCTATTGCTTGGAGTTTCTCCAGTTTTTGTTTTAGCCATTTTTGGTAGGATTCGCTCATTTTTCAAACCTTGCCTTTATTGCTTTGTAGTGGTTTGGAAGATTCTCTGCTTCCGTCAATACCTTGATGCTGTCTTTTACTCTTTCTAGCCCTGTTTTTGAGCTTTCAACTATACTTACTCGCCGCATAAAGTCCAAAGCTGATAAGCCTGAGAACGCTTGTGCGAAGCCGCCAGTGGGTAGCACATGGTTGGTTCCGCTTCCGTAGTCGCTTAAGGCAACGGGGCTATAGGGACCTAAGAGTATTAGTCCAGCGATGAGTTGGTCTGCAATTTCTTTGGGCTTAGCAGTCAAGACTTCTAAGTGCTCAGCCGCAAACTGGTTCACTAAACACACTGCCTCATCCATGCTTCTGCAGACGATTATGAAGCCGAATTTGGCTAGTGATTCTGATACTTTTTCGGCCCTCTCTGCTGAAGCGGCAACTTTGGCGAGGTTCTCTTGAACTTGCAAAGAAACCTTTTCAGACGTTGTTATAAGTCCAGCAACGCTGTCTCCGCCATGCTCAGCCTGTGAAACCATATCGAAAGCAATCAGCCGCGCATCAGCCGACTCATCTGCCAAAATGAGGACTTCGCTTGGGCCAGCAGGCATATCAATCGCAATTTCCGTAGAAACCAGAACCTTTGCCGCAGTCACGTATTTGCTGCCTGGACCGACGATTTTTCGCACGGGCGCTATGGTTTTTGTTCCGTAAGCTAAAGCAGCGATAGCTTGGGCTCCGCCAACTCGGTAAATCTCATCGACTCCGCAGATGTCGGCAGCGACTAGAACCAGAGGGTTAACTTTGCCTTTAGCATCCGATGGTGAACATACAACAATCCGTGGGACACCTGCCACTTTGGCTGGAACCGCCGTCATGACTAGTGTACTCGGGTAGGCTGCTTGTCCCCCTGGAACGTAGCATCCGACACTTTCGATTGGACGCAGAACCGTCTGAATAGATATTCCGTCATTTGTGGTTTTGATGTCGGTTTGGGTGAGCATTTGTTTTTGGAAAGCGTTGACTTTTTCCTTCATGAATTTGAGGGCGGAGACTTGTTGCGGGCTGGTTTTCGTATAGGCTTCCTTGATTTCCCCCGCTTTCACTTTGAGACCCCGCAGGTTTAGTTCAGCTTTATCAAATTTGAGCGCAAACTCCACGAGCGCTCCATCGCCGTTTGCTTTGACTTGGTTTATGATGGCTTTAACGTTGTTTTCGAGCTCTTGCGTGGCTTTTTGGTCAGTCTGCTGTCTTTTGAACCAATTGGCAGGTAACTCTTTTGAATTCCAGACTTTTACTGTGAATCCTTCGCGCATTGACCTTCTTTTCTCCGTGCTATCTCATCCAGCGCGGCTGATTGCGTTAACGTTAAAAAAGCAAACCTGCCGCGGCTCATAAACGACTAAGCCTTGGGCTAGTTTGCGAATCTTGGGCAGCAGCTCAATTAGGCAGTCTTTTTCGATGACGGTGTTTACGCTAACCCAAGTGTCGTCTGCCAACGGCGATATGGTTGGGTTTTTTAATGCGGGCAATTCGGTGAGCAATCGCTTCAGGTTTGCTTTTTTAACGTTAACGAATATATGGATTCTTTTAGAGCCGTCCACGACGCCTTTTAGCAGGGCGACTATGTCATAGATTTTCTCTCGTTTCTCGGGGTCTTCGAGGCTTTTTTTGTTAGCGATAAGCACCGCGGCGGATTTCAGGACGGTTTCTATGATTCGCAGGTTATTAGCTTCTATGGTTGTGCCTGTTTCAGTTACGTCCATGATGCAGTCGGAGTCTTCTGGCGGCTTAGCCTCAGTTGCGCCAAACGAGAGGAAAATCTTCGCTCGCGAGTTGTCGCCTTTTCTCCACCAAGGGGTTACAATCATGGGGTCAGCGTTGCCAAAACGCTTCTTGTATTGTGGGGTGTTTTTGAGGTATTCGGAGGCGATGTTTAGGTATTCAGGCTGATGCGGAAGTTTTTGCCCTGACTCCAGACCGATTCCATGAACTCGCCCATAGTGCTTTTTTCAGGCACGCTCTTTGGCACGGCTATGACGAGTTTGATTTTTCCGTATTCGAGGTTTTGGAGGATTTCGACGTCTGCTTTGTTTTCTTTAACCCAGTCCTCCCCCGTGATGCCTAGGTCTTGGAGGCCTTCGTTGACGAAGACGGGGATTTCTTGGGGCCTTAGCACCTTCATTTCTATTTGGGGGTCGTTTATTGTGGGGCGGTATGTGCGTTCTGTTCCGCCAATTTTGAATCCTGATTTAGAGAAGAATTCCGCTGTTGCTTTTTCTAGGGAGCCTTTTGGGATTGCAAATTTTATTTTATCCATAAATTTTTTCTCCTAAACGTTTAGAGAGGTATCTAAGGGGATTTTGTCTGCCCAAAACGGGTCTTCGGGGGGTTGCGCCTAATTCCAAATAGCCAATCGTTCTTACATTTTCAATGAAGGCAATCGCCTTGTATGAACGCAATCCCTCATCATATACCACTGGAAGACACCTGAACGCCTGCCTCCCTAATAAATCTGTTTCCTAATATTTAACTGTCGGATACGACTTTTTTCTAAATTGAGCGTAATTTGTGCTTTTTAATCTCAAAAACCAGCGGAGCCACCGAATTCCGCGTCTCCAACTCAACACTAAGCAATCCTTCCAAGATGCCCTTCCAAATCTCACAATCGTGGATGAAAGGCGTTTTCAAAAGCAAGAACTTATCTTTAAGGTAGAAATCTCCAAATCCCTGCACCTTCAGCCTTTTGAACACGGCTTCCCAATTCTCTTGCTTGCTCGCATCTACACCCAGCGTTGACTGGATAGAAACTTTTAAGGCGTCTCCCATTTTTTCGCCGACTGCGAGCCATTTTTCCTTGGGAATCTGCTGAGTTAGTATGTTGAGTAATTCGACATTTACGAAGGCTGTACGGCTTATTCCACAGTAGTACTCACCTGGGAAATGCCAATCGTAAATCATCATGCTTTTGTAGATGTCGAGCATTTTTGAAATGAGCGGTTTAATTCCAGGTTCTTTGCCTTCTTTTATTAGCGATTCGATGAATTCGCGCTCGGCCTTTTCTAGGATAATGGT
>JAMDCS010000119.1 GCA_023488835.1 Candidatus Bathyarchaeota archaeon | reverse complement strand
ACTTCCAGCATGTTGTGGCAGGCTGGTGCAGAGCCGTCAAAGAAGACATTGACAGCGCTGTCCAATGTGGACTCAAAGAAGTTGGAATTTCACACCCCGTTTCTGGCATACATTTTAAGGCTAAATGGCCAGAAAAAACCCAAGAACAAATCTTAGCCAACATAATCGATGTAACAGAGTATGCAGCTAAGACTTGCGGTTTAAGAACCTTTGTTCACGGCGAAGACAGCACTCGTGCAGACTGGGACTTTGAAAAACGTTTCATAAACGCTGTTGCGGATGCTGGCGCAGAATGTTACCGCATATGCGACACCGTTGGCATTGGATTATCTGATCCAGAGGCACCTTTACCCCATGGTATCCCTGCTAAAGTGGTTGCCATCAAGAAGGAAACTCGGATTGGCGCCATTGAGATTCATGCGCATGATGATTTCGGCAACGCTGTTGAGAATACGATGGCTGCGATTAAGGCTGCTTCAGGTGTTTGGGACAAAGTTTACGCGAGCACAACGTACCTTGGCATTGGAGAGCGAGCTGGCAACGCGGAGACAGAGAAAGTTCTGTTAAACTTGTACTTACACTATGCCGTCAAGAAATATGAGGGTAAAACAGAGAAGCTCAAGGCAACTGCCGATTACATTGGCAAAGCCACAGGTTACATAGTGCCTCCTAACAAGGCAATCGTTGGCGACTACGGTTTTGCACACGAATCAGGAATCCACACCCATGGAGTGCTCAACGACCCATGGACCTATGAGCCTTATCCGCCTGAACTGGTAGGTAACACAAGACGCTTAACCATCGGCAAACAATCCGGCAAAGGCATAATCAAACACAAAATCACCGAGCTATCAGGAAATGTTCCAGACGACCAAACAGTCGCTGCAGTCGTGGATACAGTCAAAGATATGTACGCTAATGGTCGAAGGGCATCGCTAAAAGAGGAAGAGTTCAAGAAAATTCTCCGTATACTGAAGATACTGCCCGAAAGCAACAGCTGTCACTAAACAGCGAAAGGGAAAATAACCCTTTCTTATTATCCATTAAGGCAAGAGTGACCTTTCATGGTTGACATTTCGTTAATTGTCATCGTTAGCAATACGTTGGTTGTTTTTGCTACTTTCGTGGCTACGCTTTACCGCATTAAGATTGAGCGCGAGCAGGTGCGGACTTTTAAGCAGAATATTTCGTCTAATCAATGTTTGGAGTCTTTCCGAAAATACGTTAAAGCTGAGCGCAATGAGCTTGTGGATATGGATAGGGCTGAGCTGGAAAAGTTTCTGGACTATCTTGCGAAGCTAGGCGAAGCTGGTTAAAACTTAAATAACAATTTCTCTTCTTCAGAAAGGCAAGAGAGTGGGAAAAATTGAGCTTTGCCGTAGAAGCATTATCGTTAACTAAACAGTTTGGCCAAATAAAAGCACTTGACGGTATAAGTTTTAACATTAAACCTGGCGAAATCTACGGCTTAATCGGACCAAACGGTGCAGGAAAAACCACAACCCTGCGCATTATCTGCACATTAATCAAGCCAACCACGGGTACGATAAAGATTTTTGATCAAGATGCGACTAAGCAGCCTGAGAAGACGCGCCAAATCATAAGTTATTTGCCTGAGAAATCTGGCGCTTACCCGAACCTTACGGGTTTAGAGTACCTTCAGTTCATGGCGAAGCTTCAAAGCAAACCAGACACAAACCTAAAAGCCGCAATAGAAGAAGCCGCGGAAATCTGTGGGCTTGGAGACCGCTTAAAAGACAAAGCTAAAACCTACAGCAAAGGCATGAAGCGCCGTTTGCTCGTTGCCAGAGCGTTGATGACTAGGCCAAAGTTGGCGGTGCTGGATGAGCCTGCGAGTGGTCTGGATGTTTTGTATGCTTATCATATTCGTGAGATTGTTAAACGCTACGTTAAGGAACACGGCGTGACGGTTCTGCTTAGCAGCCACAACATGCTGGAAGTCGAATATCTCTGTGACCGTGTAGCGCTTGTACATAAGGGCAAGCTGGTTGTGGAAGGTGAACCTAAAGTGCTCAAAGCAAAATACAGCAGCGAAAACTTGGAAGAGGTTTTTGCGAAGGTGGTTGGCTTTGCTTAAAGGCTTCACAACCATACTCATCAAAGAGCTAAAAGAACTCATGCGTGACCCCAAAATTCTCGTAGGCATGATTGTTCTGCCCCTAATTATGTTTCCAATTCTTGGTTTAGTTATGGGTTTTGCTGTTCAGTCAGCTCAGGAGGAAGCGCAAAAGGCAACTTTGCTGGTGGTTGATAATGATGGCGGAAACTGGAGCCATGTGTTTGTGGGCTACTTAAACAGCACCATGAATGTTGAGGTTGTCAAAAACCTTTCACCCCAAAGCATTGTAGACCAAGGCTTACTTGGCAAATATAACAGCACAATGTTTCTGGAGGTTCCTTCAGGATTCAGCACTAATTTAACTATGCACACAGCTGGCGCATGGAATGTTACTGGCATGGTTAACGTTTACGGAGTTTTTAATGGGGGAGGCGGAATTTTCAGCGGCATTGGCGGAACAGCAGTTACTGCTATTGTTGCGGGTTTTAATCGTGCGGTTGCTCCTGATGTAGTTGCGGTTTCCCAATCAAGCATCATTAAGGGTCAAATTGAGCAGGGTGTTGATGCTAGCACGCTTTCGGGTTTGATGTTGTCGCAGTCTATTGCTTTGCCAATCACAATTATGATTATGTTGACTTATGCGATGCAGATTGCGGCAACCAGCGTAGCGATGGAGAAAGAAGAGAAAACTTTGGAGACGCTGCTTACAACTCCTGTGGATAGGTTTGCAATTTTAATGGGAAAAGTCTCCAGCACCATCATTGTCGCTGGGGCTGCTTCGATTGCTGTTCTGGTCGGTTACAATTACATGATTGGCTCCATATCAACAGGTATCGCTGGCAATCTTGGTGGTACTGTTGATTTGGTTGCTTTAGGTTTAGTGCCATCAGTTTGGGGCTACATACTGTTAGGTGTCAGTTTGTTCTTTACGTTGCTGTCGGCTTTGGCGTTGGCTGTGATTATGTCTGCGTTTAGCGAGAATGTTCGCGGCGCACAAGCGTTGGTTGGCTACGTTTACCCGTTGATTTTCATACCTTCGTTGGCTTTGGTCTACTTGGATGTGAATTCTCTGCCGCTTGCAATAAAGGCAATTTTCTACGCTATTCCCTATAGTCATCCTATTATCGCTGCAAAAGCGGTAGTGACAGGCGATTATGGGATAGTCGTATTTGGGATTGTTTACGTTGCCATCTTCACTGCAGTCATAATGTACATTGCTTCGCGGCTGTTTGCAACGGAGAAGATTCTGACGGCAAAACTAAAGTTTGGCAAGGGCAAAACAAAACCAGCGAATAAAATCTAACGTTTAGCTGTGATTTTTTCTATAGCCCCCCTTATATAAAGGGCGCAGAGATTTTTAGTTTGGAGATAGTGTTTCGGGTAGGTTTGAGGCAGACTACAGAATGTGGTATGCTGGGTTTTGTATTCGTGTTTTTTGGGGAATTTGGGAACAAATTTAAATATCACTTGTGATATCGTATGCGAGGTCAATAACGATATCAATAGTGATATTGAATGAATAACGAGGAAAAAGAAGAATTAAAAAACATAAAACATCAAATCCGCGAAGAAAAGCACATAATGTTCCACAGGCGAAACTGGCTACGCCACAACGCCATGGTACCAAAAGGCTTCCTACGCTACCACGTACTCGAAGCACTCAACCAAAAAGCAATGTCAGGCTCCGAGCTGATGGATGAAATCCAAAAACACACCGGCGGCAACTGGAAACCCAGCCCAGGATCCATTTATCCGCTGCTGGCATGGCTCCAAGACAACGCGTATGTAAAGGAGTTACCCACAGAAAACGGGTTCAAACGCTACGAGTTAACACAAAGCGGCAAAGGCTTACTTGAAGAACAAACAAAAATCAGGGAAAAATTCACACAAGACGCAAGCTTTATGACGCACCCATTCTTTGACCGATTCTTTGGAAGTGTGCCGCAAGAAAAAACAAAGCAAATTCGTGCGTCAATGAAAGGACTCTTATTTGCGACAATAAAATTAGGTAAAACTTTGAGGGAAAACTATTCTGAGAAAGATTTAGATGAGGCACTAAAAGTTTTAGATGAAGCTTCAAGAAAACTCGATGAAATAAACAGCAAACTAAAAGGTGAAAAACATGAGTGAGAATGAAGATATTATAAAAGTTGAAGGCTTAACCAAAGTTTTCAACCACAGCCTAGTAGCAGTTGACCACATAAACTTCAGCGTAAAAAAAGGCGAAATCTTTGGTTTTCTTGGACCCAACGGCGCTGGAAAAACCACAACCATCAAAATGCTCATAACAGTCACAAGACCCACCGAAGGAAAAGCCACCATTCTTGGCGGCGACATAGCTAAACAAAGTATGGATGTGCGAGGCGCAATTGGCGTTGTTCCGCAAGAGTACACTGCAGATGAAGACCTGACAGGCATCGAAAACATTCTCTTATGCGCCGACCTCTATGGCATCCCACGTGTGGTCTCAAAAAAACGAGCAATAGACCTTCTAAACCTTGTTGAGCTAACAGCATTCAAAGACAAACGAGTCCAAACCTTCTCAGGCGGCATGCGACGCAGGCTTGAGTTAGCTTGTGGTTTAATCAACCGTCCCAAAGTGCTCTTCTTAGACGAACCAACATTGGGCTTAGATGTCCAAACTCGCGCAGCCACGTGGAATTACGTTAAGATGCTCAAGAAAGAATTTGGCATGACCCTTTTCCTTACAACACATTACCTTGAAGAAGCCGACGCACTCTGCGACCGAATCGCCATAATTGACCACGGCAAAATCGTTGTTATAGGAAGCCCCACGGATCTCAAGGACAGTTTAGGCGGCGACATCATCACATTGTCAATTCAAAAAGAGGAAGACATCACCGATTTAATCAGCAAAATTGAACATGTTAAAGAAGTCAAAAAAGAAAATGGCTCTTACATGATAAAAGCTGCTAACGGAGAATTGGCCGCACCATTAATCATTGAAGCACTCCGAAATAACAATCACATAGTGACAAAGCTTTCCCTAACAAAACCAACGCTGAACGAAGTTTATTTGCAGTATACTGGCAAATCGATGCGTGACGCAGAAGAATCACGCGAAGGAGTAATGCAGCAAAGAATGGCTATGAGGAGGTCACACTCATGAGCGAAGAAGTACAGTATTCAAAGAGCAAACTCCACGGACTCTGGGCGTTAACTAATCGGGAACTCAAAAAATGGTACCAGCAACCCTTCGTATTTGCAATGGGAATTATTCAGCCAATTCTATGGCTAGCTTTGCTTGGAAAGGCAATGAACATAGGCAATATCATACCGACTGGCATTCCCGGCTTAGATCCTAAAGTAGTTATGATGCATACGTTCGGAACGGCAGATTACTTCTCGTTCATGTCCATGAGCATGGTTGCTTTCACCGTAGTATTCACAACAGCTTTCGTCGGCATGTCAGTGGTTTGGGATAAACGATTAGGCTTCATGAACAAAGTCCTAAGCACTCCAGTCTCAAGGTCAGTTATAATCCTCTCAAAAGTACTCGCTGCAAGCGTCCGAGCAATCTTCCAAGCAGCAATCGTAGCAGCAATAGCGTTTGCATTGGGACTCCAGACAGGAACCAACTTTAGCGCATGGAGCATATTCGGAGTTTTCGCAATAGTATTCCTCATCAGCGTTGGTTTGGCATCGTTCTTCACCGCCTTAACACTACGAGCAACACGAATGGAGATGCCTCAAGCAATCTTCCAACTCATAACGCTACCACTGATGTTTGCAAGCAGCGCCTACTTCCCCATTGCCCAAATGCCAAGTTGGCTACAAGCAATAGCAAACGTCAACCCCATATCATACACAATCGATGCAGTAAGAAGACTGATGGTATTCACCGATGGATTA
>JAMDCS010000014.1 GCA_023488835.1 Candidatus Bathyarchaeota archaeon | reverse complement strand
GTTGCTCAGCGAAAAAAAGTTGAAGAACAGTACGCTTTACTGTTTAACTCAGTTAACGAAGGCTTTGGACATTTCAAAGCAATTTATAACGAAGCGGGCAAGTTAACTGATCTTTTAGTTTTAGAGATTAACCCTGCAGGTGCAAAATATTCTGGAGTTAATCGTGAAGACCAAATTGGTAAAACATGGCGTCAAGTGTGGACTGGAATTGAAGATAATGTCTTTGATCTATACCGTGTAGTTGACCAAACAGGCAATCCCTATAGTTTTGAACATTTCAGTAACTTAACAAACCGATGGTACTCGATTAATATTTACAAGATTGCGCCTAATCAGTTTGCTACTACCTTCACCGACATTACAGAACGCAAAAAAGCTGAAGAAGCACTAAAAGAAGCTCAGGTTAAGCTTCAAGACTATGCAACTAACCTTGAAAAACAGGTTGAAGAACGGTCTAGACAGCTAAGAGAATCAGAGCGGTTGGCGGCGATTGGTCAAGTTGCAGGCATGGTTGGGCACGATATACGCAATCCATTACAAGCTATTGTTAGCGAGCTATATTTTGTTAAGGAGGCATTGAAAGAGGCACCCGAAGGTACAGAAACGAAAGAGACGATTGAAAGCCTTGATTTTATCCAAGAACAAGTCGACTACATCAACAAAATTGTCGCTGACCTTCAGGATTTCGCTAAACCTCTAAAGGCTGAATTAGCATCTGTTGAGTTATGCCAATTTATTACTGATGCCCTCAAAGGAGTTGTTATACCTGAATCTGTGGAGACTAGTTTTGTGTGTGAAGCAGGATTGCCGACTCTTTTGATCGACCGAACGTTCATGACGCGAGTTCTAAATAATCTTGTTACCAATGCGATTCAAGCGATGCCTAAAGGAGGCAAATTAACTGTTAAAGCTGCAAAAAAGGACAGTGGCGTAGTTATTTCTGTGGAGGATACGGGTGTTGGTATTCCTGATGCAGTTAAGGAGAAATTGTTCACTCCGATGTTTACCACTAAGGCAAAGGGTCAAGGGTTTGGGTTGGCTGTTGTTAAACGTTTTATCGAGGCTCAGGGTGGCAGTATTGGTTTTGAGAGTCAAGTGGGTAAGGGTACTAAATTTCTTGTTTGGTTGCCTCTAAAACGATAGCGGGCTCCTGTAGGTCGACGTTGGCCCGATTGCAATATTTTCTTTTTAAATAGTTATTCAACCGTTGCTTGAGGTTCTGTTACCTCCTTGACTGTTGAGGTATTTGTCGGTGTGGTCTGTTACTTTTCGTCTGCTAATAAAGCGATTAAAAAAGTCGGAAGGATTATCGCGTACCAAGTTTTCAAAGAGCTTAGGGCTATGTCTATAGGCTGGTGAATCGGATTCATAGTGACCGCAACCCCAACATATTGTAATATGAAGGTCATCTTCTGTATATTTACTTAGAGAACTTTTGCATTCAGGACATTCACTCAAAGTCCCATCTCCGTGGAGTGTATTTCAACTAATTGTTTTAGCAGATTGTTGATTTTTTCGATGCCTTGCTCTAACCGTTCTACCCTTTCAGCGATGTCGTAATTAACAAATTCTCCAACAATTCTGCCACCAGCGCGGTAAGCCAAAATTTTATGGAATAGCTCATTAAAAGCTCTTTTCTGCTCATATGATGCTGCTTTCCTTGTTCCACAACATACTGCGATTAAATCATTTATTTCTGCCTGTGCTTGCATTTCTGTGTATATAGCTAAATCTACCTTTGATTTCTGGTCAAATTTTTTGAATTTTGCGTCTCCAGCTTTTTCCATTGTGTGCATTAACCATTCTATCTGTTCTTTATTTGGAAAATCAATTTTTACTCTTCCGCTGATAAATGCCAAGATGAAGCCTTGTACAGTCGATTTGATTGTTTCTTCATCGAAAAGCGGTTCCGTCTTTTCGTCAGGGACTTCTTTGAAGAATTGTTCTTCTCTTTTTTCATTATTGTTTTCCAGTTTTCTTTTCCCCCTTTTTGGTTATATCGTAAAAGTCAATCCATTGCTGGATAGCTTCATCTAAAGCTTCACTTATGTTTCCCTTCTTCATACCTTTCCGTTCAAATACGGCTTTGCGAAACCTCTCTTCTTGTTCATCTGTTAAGACTATGTTCATTTTTCCCATTGTTATCACTAAATACAAGTTAACGGTAACAATATATAAGTTTATCTCTCTATCTCCATAAAACCATAGCTTTATATGTTTGTGTGGATATAGAGATATGTGGCGATAAGTAGAATGATAACCACACAAACAAGCACAAGATTAGAACGCGGTCAAGCAATCGCTCAGCACAACGGTCAAGTCTCACGCATAGACGATATGCTCTACATCGTAAAATCCCAAAGCGGAAATGGCGAATACACCATCAACAAGGTTAACGGTGAATGGACATGTACCTGCCCAGATAATACTTATCGCCATACCATCTGCAAACATATCCATGCTGTTGACTTCTCAACCCAACTAAGAACAGAAGTCAAAGCTAGCAAGTCTAAAGCCTTTGTAGTTAGCGAGTTAACCGCCCAAGTTTGCCAATGTTGCGGTTCAAGCAACCTCAAAAAAGATGGCATACGCCACAACAAAAGCGGCTCAATACAGAAATTCCTCTGCCGAGAATGCGGTCACTACTTCACCATAAACATAGGCTTCGAGCGCATGAAACACAACCCAAAAGCAATCACAGCCGCCATGCAACTCTATTTCAGTGGGGAAAGCTTACGCAATACTCAGCGGTCACTCAAGCTTTTGGGCGTTGAGGTTTCACATAAAACAGTTTTCATGTGGATAAAGAAGTATTCAGCATTAATGAAAGACTACGCCGACAGAATCACGCCCAATGTTGGTGATAAGTGGCGTGCAGATGAGGTTTACATTAAAGTTGCTGGCAATATGAAGTACCTCTTTGCAGTTATGGATGATGAAACACGGTTCTTAATCGCTCAAGAAGTGGCAGAGACAAAACACCAACACGACGCAAAGCACCTATTCCAAATGGCAACCAGACTAATGGAGAAACAACCCAAAATCATGGTAACTGACGGGTTGCCCTCTTATCATGTTGCGGCTAAACAGGTGCTAAAAGGCACAGAGCATGTTCGGGAAATTCGGCTAGCTGGCTCAATCCACAACAACAAAATGGAACGGTTAAATGGTGAAATCCGAGATAGAGAAAAGACAATGCGGGGCTTAAAAGTCAACGAAACCCCCATCCTCACAGGTTATCAGCTTTATCACAACTATATTCGACCACATGAAAGCTTAGACGGCAAAACTCCCGCCGACCTATGCGGTATCAAGATTGAAGGTGCAAACAAATGGTTAACTTTGATTCAGAATGCGGCGCAAAAAACCGACTTCATCAACCCCAAAATAGAACGATAGCCAAAAAAAGAGAGAAAGGGTAACGGAACCAGCTTCACGGACAATATTGCGACATACCTCGGTGCAAGCAAGGTATGATAAAGGCGTGAAGTCCTCCGCTATCCCTCTACTTAAAACTTAAGATTGTTATAATCACAGTCGCTGCATTTGCCCAATGTATTTAGGATAGCCTTGCATTTCGGGCATTGATTAGGACTTGCGGATTTAAAAACCCGCATATCGTTATAAATTGTCATTTTTTCACTTCCGAATATTTTATTTGATAAAAAATGGAATAATACCATATAAACAGTACTGTTAAGATTCCCGTTGGATTTCACCTAAAAATTTGTCTAACAGTCTCGTAGGTTCGCGTTTTATTCTAGCCGATACTTAGGACAGCCAGCCCCATAAGAGCAACGTTCACCCTATCCGAAGGATGTAACAGCCAGTTCGATGCTCAGAAATCAAATAGCCAGCCCCGTGAGCAGACGAAAAGTAACATGGAGAGCTTACTGACGGCAAGGTAACAGAACCTTGCTTGACGCTTTATATAAGGGAGGGGGAGGTAGCTGTGAGGTAGGTAGGTCTATCTTAGTTTGGAATCCAACTGCTTGCAGAATAAAGATGCAACCAGCTGCAACGCACCTCAGACGCAGATGCCAAAATAGGCGATTCTGCCAAGCCCGTTGGTTGTTGTTGAAACAAGGCGCTTCCACAGCAACTTCTAAAATAGAAAACACCACTTGATTCCCTCCAGTCAGCACCAAAATTATTAATTCCCCCGCCGATACTTCTCAGAGCAATTAGTCGTTAGTCTATTGGAGATGCAAAACTTTGGTACATCAAGAATGCATAAACTGCAAAACAACCTACAGCGTAGACGAGATTGTTTACTTCTGTAAAAAATGCGGAGACATCCTAGAAATCAAATTCGATGGAAATGAATTGGTTGAGGCGGCAAAGACTAACGACTGGAAAACAAAGCCACTCAGCGTGTGGCGTTACCGACCCTTTATGCCCATTCACGAAAACACAAAACTTGTGACTTTAGGGGAAGGCGGCACAGGACTTCACCGCTCGGTTCGCTTAGGCGCGGAACTGGGCATTAAGAATCTTTATGTTAAAAATGAGGGTGAAAACCCCACTGGCAGCTTCAAAGACCGCGGCATGACCGTTGGCGTAACCAAAGCCGTTGAACTTGGCGTCCGCCATGTCATCTGCGCTTCTACAGGTAACACCAGCGCTGCGCTAGCCGCGTATGCTGCTCGTGCTGGAATCAGATGCACCGTGCTTATCCCAGCGGGCAAAATCGCCTACGGCAAACTATCCCAAGCCATGATTCACGGCGCCAAAGTCCTCCAAGTTAAAGGAAACTTTGACGAGGCATTGGAATTCGTGCTTAAACTCGGCGAAACCCACAAAGACATTTACCTACTCAACTCAATCAACCCCTTCCGCATCGAAGGCCAAAAATCCTTGGGCTATGAAATCTGTGAGCAACTCAACTATGAAGCCCCAGACCGCATCATCATCCCAGTCGGCAACGCAGGCAACATCAGCGCCGTCTGGAAAGGTCTGAAAGAATTCTACGAACTCGGCTTGATTAAAAAGTTGCCGAAAATGACGGGTATACAAGCCGCAGGCTCCGCACCCATCGCGCAAGCCATCAAAGCTAACAGCGACAAAGTCGTCCCAATCCAAAACCCCGAAACCATCGCAACCGCCATCCGCATCGGCGCACCAGTCAGCTGGAAAAAAGCCGTCAACGCCATCCACGAATCACACGGAACCGCCGAAACAGTAACAGATGAAGAAATCCTTGATGCGCAAAAAACTTTAGCAAGGGTTGAGGGTTTCTTTGTTGAACCTGCAAGTGCATCATCATTAGCTGGTCTTAAGAAGCTCATCAAAAACGGCACTATCATGGAAAACGAAGGTTATTTCTGCATCACCACAGGTCACGGCCTCAAAGACCCCGACACCGCCATCAAACAATGCGAAAAACCAGTAGAAGTCGATGCAGAAATAACCGCCATAGAGGAAGCACTGGGCTTAAAAAAGAGCACAGTAATCTTAGCAAGGTAAGGGAGAATTAATGAGAATAATACTAGTTGGCTACGGCATCGTCGGAAAAGGCGTCACTAGCATACTGGCAACTCGATACGCCGAGAAAGTCAAAGACTATGGGTTTAACCCAAAAATCGTCGCCATAGCAGACATAGATGGCGCAGTCATCAACCCTCGAGGTTTAAGCCCTGAGAAACTTGAGGAGATTAAGCAGCGTGGGTACCCGATTTCTGCTGACAAAGACTTCGGCGTCCCAGGCATTAAAGCGCTTGATGTTATCAGAGAGGTTGAAGCGGAAGTCGTCGTTGAAGTGACTCCAGTCAACATTAAAACCGCAGAACCAGCACTTTCACACATTACACAAGCCTTCAAGACAGGCAAACACGTCGTCACCACCAACAAAGGACCCTTAGCACTAGCCATGCCAGCCCTCACAGAACTTGCGGAATACAATAATGTCTATTTCCGATTCAGCGGCACAGTCGGCGGCGGTTGCGATGGTTTC